>JAIPJV010000038.1 GCA_021734005.1 Fidelibacterota bacterium | reverse complement strand
TTCACGAACAATTGCAATATAATAATGACAGGCTCCAGAAACATTTTGCCCGCTGGGAAAAAACAAAAATGGCTGCAGAATTGGCTCCCAATGCAAGCGATTTTGAAGAAGTACCATTAACAGATTATAGTGATTATCCTATTTTGCATGAATTTGGAGAAAAAGTAAGGAAACTCAGTAAGAATATCCCTCAAAAAAAGAATGAGTTATTATGGGATTATTACAAACGGATTAGTGGCCAGGTTTCGCCTATGCTTGACGACTGGCTTCCTGGTGAATATAGTTATTGCGGAAAAACTTCTGGTACGACTGGGCAATCAAAATGGTTTGCTTATACAAAAGAATTTGAGCAACAACTCATCATGGATTCAATTGCCATCGTGGTAATAGGCGGAAGTGAAGAGTGGGGGACAACTAAAGTTGAACCCGGAGATAAAATTTTAAATATTCTTGCACCGCCACCTTATCCAGCCATGATAACTGGCCAGGCCTGGGACGATGTTTTTGAACTCAGCCCTTCTCAGAAAATCATGGAATCAACTTCAAATATGCTTCAGAAAATAACTCTGATTGCAGAAATGATAAAAGATGGAGAAAAGTTTGATGGCTTTGGCGGTGTGGCTTCTCCTTTAAAATTAATCTGTGATTATCTGAAAAATCCTGATGAATTATTTAAAAATTATTATAAATCGCTAAATTTTGGTCCTCTAAAAATTTATTTATATTTAAAATATCTTAAAGCCAGTTTATTTAAAAATGAAGAGCGAAAATTGAAAGATTTACTACCATTAAAAGGTGTGGGAATTGCCGGGGTTGATGCCAAACTATATTTCAATTATTTACGGGAACAATTTGGTTTTGATCCTCTCAATGGTTATATAATTTCAGAACTAGGGATTGTAATGTATGGTCGTCCCCAGAAAAAACGCTATCTCATTCCTACCTTACGTTCTTGCTATTTTGAGTTTCTTGATGAAAAAGGGGAAATCAATAAGTTAACTGAATTACAAAAAGGTCACACATATGAACTGGTAGGCACTTCCTTTGGATCAATGCTGATCCGATATAAAACAGGTGATATTTTTCGGGTTGTTGATATCAAGGATAATGGAATGCCGATATTTGATTGTGAAGGAAGGAAAGAAAATTGGCTGGATTTTTTTGGTTATTTTCGAGTTTCAGAACGCTTAATGACTGAAGCAGTTCTGGAAACAGGCCTTGATGGTTTTGAAAAATGGTCAGCATATAAGGCCACCAACCCTAGAGAAAAATTACGTGTCTTAATGGAAAATGTCTGGGGTTGTCAGCCATCTGAAGCAGCAGCAAGATTTTTCAAAGCTCTCAAGAAAAAATCACTTTATTTCAACAATTACCTAAAAGATTTCAATATCAATGATCCTGAAGACATAATTACAGTGGAATACCTGGAAGACGGAACTTTCATGCGCTATATAATGAGCAAGAAAAAAGAAGGAGTTGCTTTGGGACAGATTAAACCGCCCAAAATAATTTCCATGGATGAACACGAACTTGTAGATAAGTTGAGGAATATTTGATGTACAATTTCCAGTTGATCCCCTGGACATTTCAATATCTTTTCGGAAGTTTGATTGTCCTTTTCTTATCGATATATTTGATCGGAAAAAATAAAGGAAGCTGGATCTATCGTGTATTTTTCCTGTATGGTCTTTCCCTGGGATTATGGCAATTATTTGCTTTCTTTCATCGCAACGCCCCAAATTCAGAGATTTCTAGCTTATTTCTTGGCCTTGATTATATTATGATATCTTTGAGCGTTCCCCTTCTATTCCTCATGTTTCTGTTATTCATTTCCTATAAATTAAAATATATCACTGTAGTTTTACCGGCCATTATTTTGGGGCTTTATATTTGCTTTTTTCATCCCTATGAAATTATCTGGGCTGGAGACAAATTAGGCTGGTCATATAAATTATCAAGCAATATTTTCAACATTTATTACATAATAGTTGGCACTTATTTTTTGGCTACAATTATTACAGGAATTCGCTTAATTGGTAGATCAGCAGGAATTACCAGAAAAAAGCATACTATAATTTTAATTGGTTTCCTGATCAGTTCTACTGGACTAATGGCCTCTAATATTTGGCTGGGAGAGCATACTCAAGTACCTCCCCTTGGTGGTGTATTTGCTACATTAATGTTTTTAATTATTGCCTTTGCTATCAATTTACCTGACCAGCCAATTAGCTCTAATAAATCTCTTGACTATCTGGAATCGGCTTATTTAGAATTTTTGAATAAATTGAAAAAAATTATCCCCGGACGGGAATTAGGTGAGAGCAGCTTTAAATTTAGAGATTATATTGATGCTATGGGAATGAAAAAACTTGTGAAAGTAATTGATAACAGTCAGCTGGTTTTTGCACCTGAGTATATTGATGAACATCAGATCAAGACTATTCCTGATAATATTCTCAAAGTTATGAAAAAATTTGAATGGTTTGATGAATCGATCCAGGAATTCACCACTTTATTGGTTAGATCCTATGATATTTTAAGAATCAATTCCCGACCTGAAGCCGATGATTGGTTTCAAAAAATTATCAAAAAACATGGTGGATTTGTTTATGGGACTGGAATTTTCGCAAAATTGCCGGAGCGGTTAATTCCCGAACTTTATAAACAGATGGAAAAAGGAAGATGCAAAGTTTTTCTGGAAAACAAGGAAGAAGCATACCAACAGCTCCATGCAGCCACCGAAAAGGGTCTTCAGGGCCTCTGTTTGACTAAATATGATCCTGATCGATTACGGGATAAATATGATTTCAATAATGTTAAAATAACTTGGTTGACTTTTCGTTCTAATAAAAAGGAATCCACTCTCTCACCAAAAAACATAGTCCAAATTCAAAAAACAATTGCTGAGAATATCAACAATTATCCCAGCATGGTAATTTTAATCGATTGTTTAAGAGAAATTAATGTAGCCAATGGCATTGAAAACACGATTAAATTTGTGAAATTTCTCAAATCCATCTGTAAAAATCATCTTGCTAATTTGCTAATTATCCTCAATCTGGGGAAATATTCATCCGAAGAAAAGCAAAGAATCGCTGAAATATTGGACGTGAAATTATCCAGGAATAGTAATAATGAAACACAGGAAAAATAAACATTAAGGAGAGGGCATGAATAACAAAAGCACCTGCAATAATTGTAAAAATAGAGGTATCTACTGGATTTTGGCTACGCCAATGCTGATTACTCTGGTTCTGGTATCTGTAGCCCTCTGGCAGTTTAACCCTTTTTTAACCATTATTTATGTGGCTCTCTGGATATTTGCTAACTTTTGTGAAGGTTACTGCTGTGCTGATCTTCAATGTCCTCATGCCGGAAAATGGTGCCATCCTATCGGAGCCTTTATTTTCAGCAGTTTTATCTATGAAAAATATTTTTATAATGGTATCGATAAATCCCGCCAGGGCTTGAATATGTTCATGGAATTGGGTTCAACTTTTGTGATTGTTGTCATTATCCTATTCCCCATTTACTGGTTGTATAAACTGAATCCTATTTTTGCAATTGGATATCCTTTACTGTGTTTAACTTATGCCTATTTTCACTTTTGCCTGATTTGCATGGATTGTCCGGTTAGTAATAAATGCATCACAAAAGAAGTACGTAAATATATTTGCTGGAGGAAAAATGAAATACATTAAAAACCTCTATCAGGAAGCAAAAAGAAGAGATCTATATCCTGATATTCCTATTGTAAATGATATAGCCTATCCGGAGCTAACTCTTGCTCCTGATAAAAAATTTTTATGCTTCTGTTCAAATAATTATCTCGGGCTTTCCATTCACCCCAAGGTTAAACAGGCTGCGATTGAAGCTGTCAAAACCTATGGAATCGGAACCTGTGAATCCCGCTTAGTTGCTGGCAATTTACATGTTTTAGAAGACCTTGAGCGGGCTATCTCAGATTTTAAGAACACCGAAGATGCCCTTGTCTTTTTAAGTGGATTTATGGCTAATATTGGTGCCATTCCAGCAATTATGGACAGCTACAGAGCCTATGATCTTCCCAGTATCAATAATAAAAACAATCTGATAATCAAAGATATTCTTGCCCATACAAGTATAATTGATGGCTGCAAATTGAGCCAGTCAAATACTAAAAGCTATCTCCACAATGACATGAATCATCTGGAAAAAATTCTACGCCGCAATAAAGATAAACGAAAACTAATTATCACTGATGGTGTCTTTAGTATGGACGGAGATATGGCGCCTCTCGACAAAATTGTTGAACTGGCAAAAAAATATAATGCCATGACAATGGTCGATGACGCTCATGCTACTGGAGTTATTGGGGAGAATGGTCGGGGAACTCCGGAATATTTTGGAGTTGAAGATGAAATTGATATTGTTATGGGAACTTTGAGTAAAGCAACGGGTGGTCTGGGCGGATTCATAACTGGTCCACGGGAAGTGATAGAAATGCTTAAGGTCAGGTCCCATTCTTATGTTTTTACATCTACTCTTCCGCCTGAACAAGCTGCTGCCATGCAAACTGCACTCAGGATAATTAAAGAACAACCCGAATTAAGAATAAATTTGCATAAAAATGTAGAGCATTTGCGTTCAGGTCTCAAAAAAATGGGCTACAATATTTTAAACAGTGAGACTCAGATTATTCCAATTTTCATTGGTGATAATAAGAAAAGCATAAAATTATCACGACAACTTTACAAAAATGGAATTTTAGCAAGTGCCATCCGTTATCCAGCCGTTTCATCGGACCAGAGCAGAATTAGGCTTTCCGTTATGGCAACTCATACCGAAGCCCAAATAGAAAAGGGACTCAATATTCTGGAAAAGTGTGGTAAAGAGGTGGGGATCATTTAAAAAGGAGCAAGGTTAATGAATATTTGGTCAATCACATCATTAATTCCCGGACTGATTCATTTATTTCTAGCCGGTTATGTCTTTGGGAAAAATTATCGTAAACGTTCAGCAATGATATTTTCTCTTTTTGCAATTTCACTGGCTATCTGGTCATTTTCAGAATTTGGTCATAGAATGGCAGACACAAAAGCAGTAGCCAGTATTTGGATGAAAATTGGAGGAATCGGCTGGTGCTTTATGCCGAGTTTATGCTTTCATTTTGTAATGGTTTTTACACAAAAACATAAAAACAGTAACAAAATTATTAATTATCTGGGAATTTATTTACCACCGGCTATTATTTTTTATTTATTTCTTACTACAAACTTTATTTATATTAAAGAACCTGTCAAAAAATATTTTGGCTATACCGCTGTACCGGGAAAATATGTCTGGATATATGCTGGATATTATACAATTTTATATTTATTAATTTTTTATTTACTGATTGAAGTGATCCACAAAGAAGCCGGAATTAAGAAAAAACAGGCTAAACCAATATTAGTTGGAAGTGGTATTTATATATTGTTGAGTACCATTACAAATATCATTTTGCCGGAATCCAGTATTTTGATACCAGAGTTGGGAACTTTTTTCAGCATAATCTGGGCAATTTCTGTGTTCTATTCTATGCATCAGTATCAGTTGTTTGAGATTGAACCTTCTATGGAAAATCATATAAAAACTCCACAAAAATATGAACTTGAACAAGGGCAGGCTTACTATGTCATAGAGGATGAGGAAAAATTATATGAAATTTTTTATGATCAGGTCGTCCATGGTTCCCATGGACTGTGTATGACAAAATATTCGTCCGGAAGAATTCGAAATAAATATAATATTTCTAAAACCCCTATTCTACAATTAACTTATAGGGACGACAGTCCAAATGCTGCTTCGCCTGCTGATACTAATGGAATTTTTTCTATGGTATCAGAATTTATCAACAAAACAGGAAAAGCTTGTATATTACTGGACTGTTATCATGAAATCCAGATTGTCAATGGTCCGAAAAAGGGGGAGGATCTCCTTATAAAAATCGAGGATCTGTGTTCTAAAACCGGATCCAATCTTTTGATAACTGTTGATGCTAGCATTTTTGATAGTGACTTGCTGGCTGAATTTCAAATTATTTGAGGTATTCTTTTTGGATTTACCGTATCATTTAATTTTTGTTTTCAGTATAATAATTTTGATCGCAACAACCATTTTTGCCTTTTATTCCTTTATCACTGCTCGATTTAAAAAAGGTGCAATTGGAAGGCAGATCATGGTTGCAGGCGTCCTGGTATTTTTTGTGACCGTCCTAATAGACGACCTGGATCTGTGGTTTTACAATAAAAATATCATAAGTGGCTGGGTATTGTTTGCTGTCTGGATAATGAGTTTAATGGTAATTGTGATGGGCAGTTTTAAAACCTGGAAAGGCATTCAAAAGGTATATGATTATCCACTCATCGAGCTGGCTATTCAAATACCGGAAGCCCAGCATCATCTTTTGGGAATTGTTATCCTGGTTGTCTCTTTACCTGTAGATCTGGTAAATCTTATCTTTTATGATAATTCATCTGCCTGGTTAACTGTTGTTAAAATGAGTTTATGGTCACTTGGTTTTTTGGTTTTGGCATTAAGTGCAAGTGTAGAATATCGTTCCATTGAATCGACTGAAAGATACAAACCTAATGACGATACCACATCCTTACCCAAAGAAAAATTATCTACATTAAGGGATGATATTGTCTTGACCTATGCCTTTGGCTATGTTATTAATTCCTTTCTTTCGTCGGTTACACCTATCCTTGGCACTAAAGTCATCGAGAACACCTTAAAAAGCTGGGAAGAGGAACATCCTGTCCTTTTTGAAGGGTTTAAAAAGAAAGATAAATGTCGTATTTTGACTTCCAGTTTGATCAACAATCTGGATAGAATTTACGAGAAAGAAAGATTTTCTATTATAATGGATGAATATTCGCGCTTTCTTTCCCACTTAGCCGATCTGGTCAGCAAAGTTACAACCCAGCAGTCAGCCGATAGAATTTTGAAAGACAGCTATGAAAAATTGGAAAAAAGAAATCTGGATCATCCTGTTGAGGCCAATATTCTTCAATTAATTCCATCAGGTCTCCTGGAAGATAAAAAATTGGGCCTGCTATCCAAGGAACAACTGGAAAAAAGAGTTAGAGCAAGAACATTAGAGTTGAGACAAAGTAATAGACAACTAAAAGCCGAAATCGAAGAACGCAAAGAAGCAGAAAAAAAACTAAAAAAATCACTTCAGGAAAAGGATGTTTTGTTAAAAGAAATTCATCACAGAGTTAAAAATAATCTTCAGGTGATCTCCAGCCTCTTGAATTTGCAATCCAAAAAGATTGACAACCCTGAAGCTCTGGCTGCTTTTTCAGAAAGTTGCGATCGAATCCGCACAATGGCCTCGATCCATAACCAGCTCTATCGCTATGAAAATTTAGCGGAAATTAAATTCGGCAAATATATAGAGGAATTAACAAATTATCTATTTCGTTCCTACAGTCTTTTAGGCAGCAAGATAGAACTTGATATTACAGTGGATGAAGATATTGCTCTGGAAGTCGGAACAGCAATACCCTGTGGCCTGATCATTAATGAATTGGTCACAAATTCATTGAAATATGCATTTCCCGATCAGGAGGAAGGACAAATAGAAGTGATTCTCCGTGAACAAGAGAATGGAAATTTAAAACTGATAGTGAGTGATAATGGTGTAGGACTTCCGTCTGATTTTTCTCCTGAAAGCAATTCTACATTAGGAATGCGGTTGGTCAGAAGATTAATTGGCCAGCTGGAAGGAACATTTAGTTTTGATAATAAGAATGGGGCAAAGTTTGTAATAAATTTTCCTGCAGAGTAAACTTCTGCAAGGGGTAATAAAAATGAAAGGGGTTTTATGGTTGTTGACAAAGCCAAAATTCTCATTGTGGAAGATGAATCAGTTACTGCCATGGAAATTGAGGACAAATTAACCAGTCTTGGCTATAATATTTCGGGGATTGTGTCAAGTGGGGAGCAGGCACTCCAAAAAGTAAAAAATGACGAAGTCGATCTTATTCTCATGGATATCAAGTTAAAAGGTGATCTGGACGGCATTGAAACTGCCAAAATCATCCATAAAGAGCATAATCTTCCAGTTGTTTATCTGACTGCTTATGCTGATGAAGGTATGATGCAAAGGGCTAAAACTACTGAACCCTATGGATATTTGCTGAAACCTTTCAAAGAGCGGGAAGTCCAAACTCAGATAGAGATCGCTATTTACAAAAATAAGATGGAAGAAGAACTCTACAAAATTGATAAGCTGGAATCAATCGGTGTTCTGGCGGGTGGAATTGCTCATGACTTTAATAATTTACTCACCATAATTATGGGTAATATTCAGCTTTCAAAAATGTACACTACCAGCGAAGAAGTCCTGGAGAAATTGCAGGAAACTGAAAAAGCCTCGATGCGAGCTAAAGATCTCACCCAGCGGCTGTTGTCTCTGGCCAAAGGTGGATTATCAGAAAAAGAAGTAACTTCGATTGGCAAAGTTATTCGAGAAACTTCAGAACTAAGCCTGTCGGGCTCTAATGTTGATTATGAATTCGATATTCCTAATGATTTGTGGCTCGTTGATGCTGATGAAGGCCAGATCAGTCAGGTAGTGCAAAATCTGGTAGTCAATGCTGATCAGGCTATGCCGCTGGGTGGAAAATTGCGGATAAGCGCCAATAATGTAGTCATTAAGGAAGAGGATAGCTTACCTCTGAAAGAAGGCAAGTATATTAAATTAACTTTTCAGGATCAGGGTGAAGGCATTTCCCAGAAACATATAAAAAATATATTTGATCCCTATTTCACTACCAAGAATCGTGGTGTTGAGAAGGGAACCGGACTGGGACTTTCTGTTTGCCACTCGATTGTTAAAAAACATGATGGCTATATCAATGTTGAGTCGGAAGTTGAAGAAGGCACTACCTTTTATGTTTATTTGCCGGCTTCCAAACAACAAAAAATTTCCCCAATAAAATCGGAACAGGAAACAGTTTTTGGTAAAGGCCGGGTTCTGGTAATGGATGATGATGAAATGGTGCGAAACATGGCCCGGGAAATCATTGATTATCTAGGCTATTCAACAGATTTTGCCAGTAATGGAAAAGAAGTTGTAAATAAATATCAGCACGCCCGCCAAAATAAACGCTCATATGATATCGTTATTCTGGATTTGACTGTCCGGGGTGGTCTGGGAGCCAAAGATACGATAGCAAAACTTCTGGAAATAGATAAAAATGTAAATGCCATAGTGACCAGCGGTTATTCCAATGATCCCATTATGAATAATTATGAAAAGTATGGATTTAAATCAGCTTTTGCCAAACCCTATCAGATCAAAAAATTATCCCAGGTACTCTCGAAACTGTCACTTGATGAATAAAAGGGAAGCATCACTGTTAAAAGTATTAATCAGAATATATAATAAGAAATAAAATTCAGATTTTGTCTTTGATCAACTTAATATATTGAGGACTTGTACCACAGCAACCACCCACAATATCAACGCCCAATTTTTTAATTTTGGCAATATTATCTGAGTAAAAATCGGCTTCTTCTGGATAAACTATTTGGTCGCCCTTATGTTCTGGAATACCGGCATTGGGTTGCACCATTACAGGGGTATCGATCACTTCTCGAATTTCACGAGCCAGATCTACCATATCTTCGCTTCCAATGGAACAATTAGCACCAACTACGTCAGCTCCAGCCTCTAATAATTGTTTTAGCGAATCTTCAACCCGATTACCCATAACAGTTACAAAATCCTGAGGCTTGCGCTCAAACGTCATAGTAGCGAAAATAGGCAGATTACACGCACTTTTGACACCTTTAATAGCAGCCAGCATTTCTTTGAGATCAAACATAGTCTCAATCAAAATGATATCAACGCCGCCATTAGCCAAATATTCAGCCTGTTCTGCATAATTATCTGAAATCTCCTCAGGTTCTTTGGGGCCCAAAGGCTTGAGCATGTAACCAGTCGGCCCAAGATCTCCAGCAACAAATAGATCATCTCCAATTTCACGGGCGATTTGGGCTGCATTGTAATTAATATCTTCCGCATGCTCCCGCAGATCAGCTTTCTCCAGTTTTAAAGGAGAACCACCAAAAGTATTGGTAGTCAGGATCTCGGCACCAGCATCAACATAAGCCTTGTGAACTTCCTTTAGAATATCCTGTTTTTCAATGTTGCAATATTCAGAAACCTTGTCACTATCCAAACCTTTGTCTATGAGCATAGTCCCCATAGCGCCATCAAAAAGCAGTCCTGACGTATTAATTTTCTCTAATATATCCATAATGTCCCTCATTTATCCAGGCTAAACGCCAGATTGATTTATGCTGTGCCCTGTGGCTTAGGAGGATTGCCTTCAAAAGGAAGCTTATTTTCTGGCAATTTGATTTCTCCGTGTTGGGCTTCATAGCGGGAAATATTTTCCTTGAGAGTATAAAGAAGAGTCTTAGCATGAGTAGGAGTCATAATGATTCTGCTCTTTACATTGGCCTTCTTCACTCCCGGCACAATGCGGGCAAAATCGATTACAAATTCTGCATTGGAGTGGGAAATAACAGTAAAATTGCTATAATTACCATCAGCCTTATCTTCGGAAAGCTCTACTTGAAGTTGTTTATTTTTCTTTGGTTTATTTTTGGACATTGGTGGGTCCCTTAATTAATTGGCATTGTCTTAATCTTCATCTTCGTCCTCATCGTCATCTTGAGCCCGTTTCCGTCTTTTACGATCAGCTTCATCTTCATCCGGACTGTCGTCCCAGTCTTCTTCCAGGGCTACATCATCACTAAAAATGTCCCAATCGTCATCGGAAACTGTTCCATCTACACGCTGTTGATGAAGTTCGGCATCATTTTCAAATTCGTCAAAGGAATCCCGAAAAGTATCATGCTTGGTTGCACTTGATCCCGGCATACTATCTTCTTCATCCATATTAAGAAGTTCTTCATCGATCTTGCCCCCATAAGTTTCAATAGCGGAAAAATCGATATCATCGATAATATCTTCATATAGTAACATTTCGAGAAAATCCTGATACTGAGGCTGCTGCCATTTTGTTTTGCAATAGGGGCAGACCAGAGATTTTGTGATATCTTCCTCAATGTCAAGTTCTTCTCCACAAGCTGGGCATATTAAATCTTCCATTCTTACCTCTTTCTTTTTTTTGCGGTCGTTAATATAAGCGTATGGTATATACCCGTCAAGTATTTTCTGGAAAAAAATTCATAATGTCAATTTTTTCTTATCCTCTAAAGTATAGGGAAAAGATGAATCCCCGTCAAGTAATGCGCAAAAAAATCCGCCAATCGTTTTGATTAGAAAAAATTATTTGCTAAAAAAAATCTACAAGACTTTTTGGGATAATGGCTGACAAGCGCTGCATTTTTTTGCAATAATTGTCAAAAAAACAATTGATATTTATCCTCAAAATTTTGTATCTTATACTTACGAGTAACTTACGAGTTGCTTTAAAAAGGAGACAGAAATGACAGGATTATCACCGAAAA
>JAIPJV010000037.1 GCA_021734005.1 Fidelibacterota bacterium | reverse complement strand
ACATTGCTATTATAACCATCAACACGCAGTCCAATATTTGCGATTAAGCCCTTGTATTCCATCTTATCCTGAGCATAGGCTGCGAAATATATTGGAGTCGCTTTATAATATTCAGCAAATCCTGATCTATAGACTAGAGCATTGGCAAATAAACTTGAGACTGAGTGATAGTGCATATCCCAAATATTGCTATGAATTCCCATTTTAAAGTGATTACTGGAACTGAATTGATGAGTAATACTGGCTTTTACTGTATATGTATGGGTTCGAACATCCTGATTATAAACACTTCCGGCCGGTTCCCAAACTAGGCGTGTATAACCTTCATCCCAGGGTCCGGAGGGAACCTGTTTGTCTTTATCAACAGGAATGTTGCCAATATTATACATTTCATAATTATGAGATATTTGTAATTTGTAAAAGGTCTCTGGTCTTGGAATATAGGTTAATATCATATTCTGTGTCCAGTTATATTCATCTTTAGGAGGTACAGTAACCAGTAAATATTTTCTCTGACCACCATTAAAACTAATATTACCAACTGGAGATGACCACCGAATGTCATTAGCACCAGAAAATATTCCAGAATAACTATGTTGATATTGCATTGACATTCGCATTTTCAATTCATCAGAAATTTTAAAGAAAGTAGTCAGGTTTATATTATCATACTGTACATTTTTTTCTGAAGTTGGAAGTCGCGTTGGTTTAGAGCGCTTTTCTCCGGATAGATAAAAAGTGCAGCCCGGAAACTTTCCAATTGGACCACCGAAACCGAATAATACTCTTTTATAAACCATATCTCTATAATCATAAGGACCTAAATAATTTCCGGAAGATGGTGTATGATTCTTAATCCACATATCATATAAATATCTTAGTGAATCATTATTTACATTGGGATTGTTTTCATCTCTCCAATCAACCCAGTCCTGAAACTCTCCCCAATTTTCCCATTCAAATTGATCTCTGTTGTAGATATAGTCACCAAAATGATATTTGCCAGGCGGTCGATATTCAAATTTAACCTGCCCTTCAAATTCTTCAGACCCTTCTTTTGATACAACTTTTACAACTCCCGATTGGGCTTTTCCATATTCTGCACTAAATCCACCTGAAATTATCTCCATCTGTTTGACACCAAGAGGATTGAAATCATATTTCCAGGAAGTATTAGCACGGGTACCCATAAAATTTGTTCCGGGAACACCAGTATTAGAATTCTGCTGGCTAACACCATCAACCATGAAATTAATATCAAAACTACCACCGCCCCGCATAGAATAAGTACCATCCGGATTTTCACGAAGGCTTGCATCTTGCTTCATAATATCCCGTAAACCTTCACTAGGCATTCGATTTATTACATCGGTTTCAAAATCCGATGAACTATAGGTTTTGTCTTTTTCAATTGCCTCTCTCTGAGCACTGACAATAATTTCCTCACCCTGAATTCCCTTTTGCTGCATAGGTACTTCGATAAATGTTGTTTTATCAATTTTTATAGAAACATTTTTAATGATATGAGTGGCAAAGCCGATATAAGAAATATTTACTCTGTAATTTCCAGTAGGAATATCCATGATCACGAAATTACCATTTTTATCTGAAGTAGTACCGACGCCAAGTTTCTCAATTATGATATTTGCGCCATAGAGTGGTTCTCCAGATTCAGAGTTGAAAACCTTACCCGATAATTTTCCCGTTGTTTGCGAGAAAAGGAATGTATTAATTCCTACAATTAATAAAAATAGCAAATATTTAATAAATTTTTTCATTATGATTTACTCTAAATTTTCTACTTGATATAACTCATTTTTCCAGCTTTGGATTGCCCATTTACTGTCATTTTGTAAAAATATAGACCAGAAGGAAACTTATTCATTTGCAAAGTAAATCTATTGTATCCAGATTTCTGATCCTGCTTATTTATTTTTTTAATAATTCGCCCCTGTAAATCGTATATTTTTAAATTCACATCTCCTTTCTCAGGCAATTTATAGGGAATTATTGTGGTACTATTAAATGGATTAGGATAATTTTGGTACAATTTAAAATCTTTGGCTATTCTGCTCTGTCTCTCTGAGTCCTCAATTTGAGTTGGTAGAACTCGTTTAACTTTGACTGCATCTGCTACTATCCATTGATCTGAAGAACACTCTGATTTGTCAGATAAAATTACAATCAAATTATCACCTTCTTCCATCCAGAATGGGTCTAGAGGATAACCTTCGGGATATGCAATTTGCTGGTTAATGTTTTTTAATGTATCTGTTATCCCGCTCTTTCTGACTATGTATTCAGCATCTGATGCATACTGACTTGAGTCAGGAAAATATATGCGGACATTATAATAGCCGGTTTCTGGTGTTTGATAACGCCAATATACTCTGTTTTTTCCATCACCACACGGAATTTTCAAAAAGGAATTCCCTATTATATTTTCTCCCATATTATCTTCAAGCCAGTTACCCGATTGGATTGTGAATAAATTATCATCGTTATCAATCATCTTTGCGGTTTCTCCATGATACTGAAAATCAAACTTCACTGTATCGCTTATATAACCATCAGCATCTTTCTGGCTCCATGTTTTTAACTGATATTGGATTGATTCCTGAAAACTTTCGCAATTTAGATGAACTATAGAACTATCATAACTATCGACCTGGATATCATTAATTTGAATTCCAGGCTGGATTGAATAATTACTAACATTTTTTGCTGTATTTTTTGTTATACCTCTATCGAATTGAATTATAAGCGTATTCGAATTGGCTGCAAATCCATTTATTATGCTAAGTGGCATAATTTTTTCTAATTTTACCGCATCAGCAAATACTTCTGTATCTGTGTTAAGAACTTTTATTTTTAAACTATCATTATAGGATATTGTAAAAGTAGATAATTCTTTCCAGGTATTGGCATCCACAGAATTATCAAAAGATATGATTGTATCCTGAGGATTATTATTTATTAAAATCTGATATTTTATATCACCACCCTGGGAAATATTTTCAGGTATATAAGTTGATAACCTATATTCTCCAGTATTAAAAACCGGAATATTCCACAGGAACCATGAATCTTGACCAATTCCACTGTAATAATTACTGTTATATCCTCCATTAGTAATTGTCATATTGTTGTAACCAATATAGAATTCTTCGGAATTGTCAATAATAATTTTATCCTCAATTGTGGGAAGAATTTCATCATATTGTTCCAAAAAAGTAGTTTTATTTTGTTCATTAAGATATCCATAATACCAGATAACCTGGCCACCACAATTTTTCTGGCGAGCTGTTTGGATTAGATTCTCAAGATCGCTACTTGATATATTATTTAAACTATATCCTGGAAGCAGTATCTTATTAGAAGGAACGAGGTTCAGGCATTGATTAATCCAGTAATCCATATTTGTATGTAAGCCATATAACATGGGAGCAAGCCAATCAATTGAACCATTTTTATACCAATCAGGCCATTCCTGCATTTTATCAGAATCATCGGACATCATGTAGGGGGGTACAACTGCTGATGAAACAATACAATCAGGATTGGCATTTTTAACAACTTTATATACAGTATCGGCCAGATTACTTACCTGCTTTTCCCGCCATTCTGTGAATTGTTCCCATTCGGTAGTGCCTTTGGTTATATTTATTGGATCAGACCCATTTGTGTCGGCCTGATACTTAGTCCTGCTAATATCAGAAAATGAATAATTGGGCCCGGGATATCTGAATCTGTCAGTCTGTATCCCATCCAGATCGGGATATTTTTGAGCACATTCTTCAAATACTTTAGCCATATACTCGACGCCTTCATCTGAGGCTGGATCTATCCAGTACTGAAAATTATAGCCATCGCCGGTGTAATAGGAATCGCCTTCTCGGCTTTTCATCAGCCAGTCGGAATATTTTGATGGAAGTCCGGTTGGCTTAGGTTCATTGGTAGAAGAATAGGCATATCCACCAACTAAACCATATTCAAACCAGGCATGCACTTTAATCCCAATTTTCTGTCCTTCTTCAACAGCAACTTTGAGAGGATCCCATCCACCATATTCATCAAGCTGATTATCAAGACCATAATCTTCTAAGACCTGGCTGGGGTAAATGGTTTTACCCTTATACCAGACATTAACAAAAACAGTGTTAATTCCAAGGTGCTTTAATTCTTGAAAAGCTGAATGAATACTTTCTCTTCCCTGTGAAATTACACTTCTGCTTAACCAAATGCCTCTCACTTCAGAAGCTATTTCCTCAGAACTTAAATTCGATGGTAAGATCCAGATCAGGATTAATAAAAATGGAAAAAAAAGTCTGTATTTCAATTTCATTGTATTTGCTTTTCACCTATAGTTGATCGATAAATATTGAATTAACAATCTTTCAAATCTGATTTTCATTTATTATTATGTTAAAAATTAGGCTATTATTCCAGAAATGTTATTTTTTCTGTCCTGGAACCAAATTTTGTCGAAATTTTATAAAAATAGATTCCACTAGATAGGCCGGTAAAATCAGCTTGGAGTGTGTGCTTACCGCCATTCATTCGTTGATTTGTAATATCTTTAACAAATTGCCCCTTTAAGTTATAAAGAGTAATTTTGACATTTGAATGACCTGGCAAATTAAAGGAGATATTTGTGATTGGATTAAAGGGATTAGGATATGCGGAATAAAGAATAAAATTTTCAGCAAATTGCTCATTTTCTGATGGCTTTACTGCGGTTTCAGAAGTTGAAAATACAAAGGCCTTTTTAGCGCCCTGATCAATAACATAAGCCATTGTTTCATTGGGACTAAGGGCAACATCTTCCGGCACTAACAAAGGAGCGCCGCCTGGATAGGAAATATCCTGACTTGTACTACTAGGTAATTCATTGACCTGAGTTGCCCAATTTCCATCAACCTGAAAAGCTTTAACCCATTTACGACTGCTATCAGTACCAACAGCCCAAAGCCTTCCATTAGAATCACAGGTAATTCCGTTTGGAACTTTACTTGTCCACTTTAGAAAGCCGCCCACATCATCGACAGATTCTCCTGTATAACCTGTTAAAGAGTCCTGGACACCGCCTGTCCATTTTGTCACTCCTCCTGTTTTTTCACCAGAAAGAGCACTATTTCTTGAGGTATAGACGGGTGTATTTGGATCTGAATAGTCTCCATTCGGAATAATACCAATATCTCGAATAGCGTCACCTAAAATATAAGAGCCACCAGGATCGACACTCTGACATTCAGCAGAAATGTATTGTCCCCATGGGTCAGCACCTTCGGTATAATCATATCCTCTCATTTTGGGGCCCTGGTAAATAATACCACCAAATATATATCCATCTTTAGTTGCTTCAAATCCATTTACTTTTGTTCCATAGCCATTTGCTTTTTCATCATCAATTAATTCTCTCCGGGCTGGATCACCTTCTGGATAATAATATACAAAAGAAACCACAGGAATTCCGACTTTTTGTGATAGCACAAAAACATTATTTTCAATATTTGTAATACCGGTTGTTTTGTCTACATCAGGATCGTCAGAAAAGTCATCAACTAATGTAAATACTGAATCACCGGGAGAGGCTTTATAAAGTCCGTTAATAGCATTAGTATCTGTAGCAACCGAAGAAATTACCCACAAATTACCGGCACTATCTACAGTACATTTATATGGATTGGCTAAAGTGTCTCCTTCAGGAAAACTTATATCCCTATCTTCCAGATAATACCAGTTATCAGCACCTTGGCCAAAAGCAAACACAACAAGTAACATCGCAATGATAGTGGTGAATAATTTTTTCATTTTACCTCCCATTATATTAATATCACATAAATTTTAATGAAATTCCTGTCAATGTAAAGCTGGTATCAAAATTATATTAAATTAGGCAATTCCTCTATTTTTTTTACAAAATTAAAAAAACTGGGAGCTGCCTAGAAGAGCAGCTCCCAGAAAAATTTGAACCACTTTATTTAAGTACGGTCATCTTTTTCACATCAGTAAAGCTGTTAGCTTTAATTCTGTAAAAATAGATCCCACTCGACAATTTACTGGCATTAAACCGAATTTGATGGTTTCCAGCATTCATCATACCATCATAAACTGTAGCAACTTTTTGACCTAGCAAGTTGTAAACAGTAAGTTTTACATTAGCAGTTTTGGGTAATGCTAGTTGAATATTAGTTACTGGATTAAATGGATTCGGATAATTCTGACTCAGTTTATATTCTTGTGGTAATGCCTTACTATTTTCATCTAGACCAACCTCTGGTGCTTCAAGGTATAAGGCTTCTATCCAGAGATCAGCATTTATATCCCAGGAAAAATCAGGATTGAGATTTGTTCCGAAATCATTATAGGAGCCATCATCAAATTTTTCCCAGGCCCGATTTGCACCTTCGCCTTCACCATCTGCATCAGCATACAGTGCCAGGGTGTCATCAACAGTCTCATCCCATTCGTAACCAAGAAAAGTTGGTCCGGAAACCTCTACTGGACTGATGAATCTGAAAGTATTACTACCATCACCACTTGTATCGATTTCCTCTGTTGAGATAGACATTTTCTTTAATAAGGTTCCAGGAGCACCATCATTGGCTTCATCTACATCCCTTACAACCAGGTCAACGGTATCCGGTTTACCAATTATATCCTTATAACCGAAATAATATGTAAATCCATAGAGTTTATCATCAGTTTCTAGGCTGTCAATGAGTTGATATTTACCAAGGTCACCATAACCATTCATCCCGGTTATATAACCACCTCCGTAGGGATTTTCATGAAGAGTTTGTGTGTTACCATAGAACAAGCTCAGAACATTAGTTGGCATAAAGTCCGGATTGTTTGTAAAGGCGGCAATTCCATTATTTGTTCCCATTAAGAAAACAAGGGCAGTATTTTCATCCACAATTTTGAAATCAACTGAACCTGTTCCATTAATATTAGCAATATTTCCAATAGAAGGTGTGGTAGCAATAACTTCGGCTTCATCAGCACCATTTGTTACATCAAGAATATCTACATATTCTGCTTCAGCACCATAGTAGTAAACGCCTAATATTTCTTCATCTCCATTTTTCATATATTTAATTTTGGATGAATAAACAGAGACTACATCAGTATTTACAGTATCTATCGTTCCATCAGTATGTCTGTGAATCAGCGGATGACCTGCTGATTTAATCCACATACTACCATCTGCGGCTTCAGCAACATTTGCTATGGACCCCATAGAACTTGGCATTGTTATTTCTTCGGCAGTAAAACTATCACCATTATCATCTGTGGTGAATTTTACTATCTTATCACCATTATGTTCGGCTGCATAGATTGCAATTGAATTATCCTCAACACTACCATAAACACTGAACATATCACCAAGTCGGCTGCCTCCGTCATATTCGACAGCAACTGTTGGTTCTGCAGTTTCACTATCCCAGCGGTAAACCCGGAATGGTGCATCAACAGTAGCATCAAGAGTCATATTACAAACAAAGATTTTTCCATCATCAGAGACATCAACTGCGTTGATTGGAAAATAGCCCTGAGTATAGTCACCAGGTTTCTTGATAATGTTTACACTATCACCTGTCATGGCATCATATACATAAATTCTATGGTCACCATTTCTAGTTGCAACATACACCCTATCTTTACCATCGACTCTACCATAGGCCATACCTCTGGTATAATAATTTGTTCCAATATAGTCAGGTTTGTTACCACCAGCGTCTGTATATCCCCAATAAGGATGCAATACATCAGGTTCTTGAATTGGTACAAAGTGTTCTTGTAAAGTACCTCTTAAACTGTATTCACCATATTGGTCACACAAAGCAGTTAAATTCATCCATCCAGTTGGTGGAGTCCAGCCATCAAGCTCTGTTTCTTTATCAATAAAAATACCTACAGTGTCAACACCATCTGTCACTAATATATCGCTACTATAACCATTTTCTCCTTCCGGTGGCCATGCAGATACATCAACTATCTTAACCCTTTCAAGATGGACTAACATTGATTCGTAGTCTTCACCAATATCGGCAATTTCAGTAGTGGTCGGTGCTACAGGTATTCCAGTATCAACAACTTCTACATCTGCAGAATCTACTGGTACAATTTGCGTTAAGCCCTGATATTGATCAAGTACTCCAGTAATCTCAACTTCATCTCCAATATTGAAATCATAACTTATTTCATTAGAATAGAGAACTATAGCTGCAGTTTCATCCTGTAAATAATATTGTGAATTATAACCATAATTCGGTGATGTAATCACACCTTTTATAGTAACCTCTTCATCTAATTTATCCGGAGTATCATTTGAATCGGCATCAACTTTTGCTTCTGCAATACTTATAGTGGGCACAGGCAAATTTATTGACAGTTTTCCCATACCACCTGAGCTTCCAGCACTTGACCAGTAAACCTGATTATTTACAGGGTCAATAGCAACATCTACAACCAGACTAGCACTGTTAATCGCACCAGCAGCATCATATACACCATCACCATCATTATCTAGAGTCTCGTCCATTGGTGGAAAGTTCATTCCATCCATTGTACCGACGGCTATTCCATCAAGGCTACCTCCTGCTTCACCGAGAATATAGAGACTGTCTTGCACATCTACGTCTAGACCTTGAGCAACAAACCACGGTATAAAGGGTAGGGACTCTGTTGCCAATGAATCATATTCATATACACCATCTGTCAGATTCCAGACACCACGATTTTCTACACCACCCGAGGCATTTGCAATCCATACTGTATTTGAATCTTGAGCAGCAATAGCCTCTGCTTCATCTCCAAATCCAGTGGCTATTTTCATATCAGTATTTTCAACAAAACTTCCGGTTCCATCATCCTTAAAAACTCTTATATCAGTTCCTTTACTAAAATAAAGGGTAACATTATGACCAGTACCAACGACTTCGATACTGCGACTGTTTCCAGTTTCTTCTGAAAGATCAACAATGACTTCAGGTTTTGTTGTGTCTGCATCATTTTCCCATTTAACAACTTTACCATTAAAAGTATTGGCAAAAATTTGGCCGTCTTCGGAAACTGCTACCCGGTAAGGGGCAACTGCAGAAGATGTCCAGAAATCAGAGGCCAATCCTTCATTAGAAAGATCATATAAATGTGCCCCATCTTCAGATTTATTAATATGAATTGTATTGTTATCATCGTCCGCAACAGCAATTGTATTTCCTGAATACTCATTCAAACGAAGAGCACCAATTCCAGAGCCACTATCTGTTCCTGCTGCAGTCCAATAAACCATTCCTGACTCACTATCAAAAGCAATGTCTGTCACTTCTGATGGACTGTTCATACCAGCATCATATACATTATCGCCGTCTGTGTCAGCTGAAATTGGATTAAAATGTCCTCCAGTCACGGTTCCAACTGAAAATCCATCCTCAGTTCCACCAGATTCGGAAATAACAAAATAATCTTCGCCCACATCAATCCCCTGGACCATAAACCAAGAATTATAAGGTAATTGATCGACGAGAGATTCATTGTTAACATAGGCGGTGTCAGTGAGTTCATAAATTCTACGGTTGACAGTTTGATCAGCACCGCCAGCCCATTGAGCTGCAAAAACTTTATTGGAATCTACAGATGCAATGGATTCACATTCATTTGCCCAGCCTGTGGCAATATGACGATTTTTGACTTCTACAAAATTTCCTGCACCATCATCATCATAAACTAAAATTGAATCACCTTTACCTACAAAGACTCTAACATCGTTACCCGTTCCAACAACTTCAAGAGCTCTGCTGTTCCCTGAGTATTCAGAGGTAGGATCAATCACTAGTTCGGCTTCTGTTGTAGAATCATCGTCAGCCCATTTGACAACTTTTCCATCATAGGCATTGGCAAAAATTTGGCCATCCTGAGTAACTGCTACTCGATATGGATCCATCCATCCGAGAGCATCGACATTATTGGTAGGCATACTATACATGAAAGTATCTGCAACAGCATCATGAACATGAACAGTATGGGCAGCGTTGTCAGCAAAAACGACTGTATTTCTACCATGTGTTGATGAAATATTAATATCAACACCTCTTGCATTTCCTGATGTCATCCAGGCAGGAGCATCAGAGTCAACCGCTTTTATTATCCACGCTTCACTTACTGATGGATCCCTACCATTCCAGAATGATGAGGCATTATAGTCAAGCCCGCGTGCATCCTGAGTACTTAACCAGGCCGGTGCTTCACTTTCGCCCGGTAAAAATTTCCATTCTTCCACAGTATTTTGAGCTGTTGCTAAAGCAACTAACCCAAAAACCATTAAAAACACTAACAATTTTCGCATTTCATCCTCCTTTTTGATTTCAGTTTAATTTTCTCCTGAAATTTTTAAAGTTGAAAAAATTTCTCTTAATAAAAATTAGTTCTTTTATTAGTTAAACTACCTTACTAACTCTTCAAGTTAAAATATCAAATCTTTTTTTGCAAGCATTATTAGCACTTTTCTGATTTTGGACTATTTTATTTATTATCAATTACTTGATCACTTTTTTTTGGAATTAACCTATATGTTTGGATTGTTTTTGAAGGTATTTTTAATTTTATATAATTATCGTTAACAATAGTCACCTTATTAACCTTTTTCTCCTCCAGATTTGTGAGAAAAACATCTGATAAGCTGAAATTAAATTTGATTTTTTCCTCAACTTCCGTTTTTCCCGGGTTATATAATCTGATTATGTAACCATTTCCATCTTCTGCTTTTTTTAGTGCACTTGTTATTATCTGTTCAGACTCGAATTCAATAAACGAACTATTATTATCCAGACAGCCTTCTCCCCAACCTGTTTGAACGATTCTTGGTTCATAATTATAAAGCATAGCCTCACGAAATACCTGCCCTGCTTGCCAATTACCTTTGTGTGGATAAAAAGCCAGTTTGTAAGATTGTTTACCTAAACACTGAGTTCCTTTATGATCAGAATAATCCTGCATTGAGGCAACCGGTATTCTGTAATCAAAAGATCGCAATAAGGTTATGGCTAGTGTGCCTTGTTCATCATCCAGTGCTTCATATTCTTTGAGTCCGGATACGAGCACTGCCGCCCCTTTTTCACCATCAAAAAGATCAACAAAATGATGCATAGGATAATCATACATAGGTTGCTCAATCCAGTCACTAGTATTTTTTCTTTCAACAGGTCGTTCGACAACATCAAATTGTCCTTCACCGAAAGATGATAAAGCATTTAAACCGGTAGGGAACATGAACCGCAGTCTATGGCATTCAACTTTGTTTTCCAGATCTATTTTTATCTTCAAATGCCGGGAATCTTTTTCCAGTGTTAATTTTACTTTTATTGGTATATTCAGCATTTTAGGATTGGATTTTTGGCGTTCCTCCAGATTTTTAGGCAATTCCCAACTGTATCTGATCTCAGCAATTTGCCGTAATGGGTTAATCTCAACAATATCAATTTCAGGATTTGAATTGCGAGTAGTATAAAAAG
>JAIPJV010000036.1 GCA_021734005.1 Fidelibacterota bacterium | reverse complement strand
ATCCGGACAGAGTGCTTTTTAATTTGCTGGATGTTGAATCCGGAGACTGGTATAATGAAGAAAAATTTCAGAAAAATCTCCAGGAGAATGTGGCTGGATTATACATGAATAATGGCTATCTTTATGCTCAGGTTACACCCCAGGAAATTCCAGTTGGTGATAACAAGGTTGATGTCCATATCCAGGTCAATAAGAATCACAAGGTTGAAGTTGGTGAGATAATGATCAGTGGAAATGATAAAACCTTTGATACAGTTATCAGAAGAAATATGAAGATCTATCCCGGCCAACTTTTTGATAGAGCTGCGCTCCAGCGGAGTTTACGTGAACTCCATATGCTCAACTATTTTTCTAAAGTTGAACCTAACGTAGTCCCTGTTAAAGAAGATGAAGTCGATCTGGAGGTTTCTGTAGAGGAGAAATCCTCTGATCGCCTGAATTTTTCCATCAGCTACAGTCAGATTCACGGTTTGATCGGTGGCGGTGGTGTTACTTTTAATAATTTTTTAGGACGCGGGCAGCAAGTTCAATTTAGCTATCAGCGGGGAACCCAGTATTCCTTTGCCGGAAGTGGATCCAACCCTTATCAATCCTTGCAAGTTGGGTTCACTGAACCCTGGCTGTTTAACACACCTAATCTGGTAGGAGCCAGTTTCCAATATATGGAACAGGGCTCAGGAACATTGCGTTATTATCCCTATGATCTGAGAAAAATTGGTGGCTCTCTGCGCTATGGCCGTCGTTTTCGCTGGCCGGATAACTATTTCCAGGGCAGCTGGTCGATCAGTTATCACAAAAAAGAATACAGTAATATAGATGAAGGTTATAAAGATTATCTGGAACGGCAGTTGTATGGTCATACTCGCTTAACCGAGGTCAAACTTAGTCAGGTGATCAGTAGAGACAGTCGGGACATGCCGGAATTCCCAACAAAAGGTTCAGTATTCAACTGGAGGGCTTCAATCTCAGGCGGACCATTGGGCGGGAACGAAGCCTATCATAAACATGATGTTTCCTTTAAATATTTTTCACCTCTTTTCTGGCAATTTGTCCTCATGAACCACATGAAATTTGGTGTAATTGAACAGATAGGTGACGACGGTATTATTCCACCGGAAGAACGTTTTATCATGGGTGGGGCTGGAATGATCTATGGTGTACCCTTGAGAGGATATGAGGATAATCGAGTTGGACCGCTCTATTCTTCTAATAGTTATTACCTAATGGGCGGTAAAAGCCTTTTCAAATATTCTGTTGAACTTAGATTGTCGATCTCCAAACAGCCTACAATTTATGCTCTCACATTTGCTGAGGCCGGAAATGTCTGGGAATCTTTAGGCAATACCGATCCCTTTGATCTCAAAAGGTCAGCCGGTGCTGGTGTTCGATTCATAATGCCGCAGCTCGGTATGATCGGAGTTGACTTTGGCTATGGTTTTGATAATATGGACCCAAGAGGTTTTGGCGGGCCTGAAGGCTGGAAAACCCACTTTATCTTCGGACGATCTTTCTAATATTAATCCGGTTTTTAGAATGGAATAATAAAACTGTAGTTAAATAAATTTTTATCAGGGAGATATTTTTAACTCAAAATCAACCAAATATAATTTTAACCCAGATAATACAAAGAATTTTGGGAATTTTTTTTATAATTTATACATTGTCAGGCAGAACATTTGTCTGAAAAATTAGTAATTAAAATTTAACTAGGAGGAAAAAGTGAAAAAGATAAGTTTGTTAGCCTTAACTTTTATCCTGATGCTGTCAGGTGTGACCACTCTTCATGCTGAATTGAAAATTGGATATGTGAATAGCCAAAGAATAATGCAGGAGTGGGAAGTAGCCCGGGAAGCTCAGAAAAAACTTGATAAGAGAAGCCAGGAACTCCAGACTGAATATCAGGATATGCTGGGAAGACTGGACAGTATGAACCAGACCTTTGAGAAGCAGAAAATGATGATGAGTGATCAGCGACGTCAGGAAAAAGAACAGGAAATTATGCAGTACCGACAGAAGGTTCAGCAGTATCAGATGCAGAAATTAGGCCCTCAAGGGGAAATTTATAAAATTCAACAGGAACTAACCCAGCCGGTTCTGGAAAAGATCCAAAAAGTTATCAAGGATGTAGGCGATGAAAATAATTATGACTATATTTTTGACTCTGTATCCGGAAATATTCTCTATGCTGCTCAGGCTCATGACCTGACTGATAAGGTGATATATAAACTCCAACGGACTGAATAGTTTTGCAGCTAAAATTAAGTAGAATAGCAGAGGTCACCGAAGGAAATCTAGAAGGTGATGGTTCGGCTGTCATTCATGATGTTTCTGAAATCCAGAACGCTGAAGAAGGTGAAATAACCTTTTTAGGCAATCCTAAATATGAACATTATGTTCAGGAAACTAATGCTGAGGCCATTATCGTAGGTCCTGATTTTTCCGGTGATTATAAAAATTTGATAAGAGTCGAAAATGTCAGTCTGGCTTTTTCTAAAATGCTGGATCATTTTCGGCCTTCGCCGCCCCAACCTGAGCCTCAGATTCATCCCCAAGCCACAGTCTCCGAAAATGCGATTCTGGGCATTAATATTTATATTGGCCCCAATGTTGTTGTCGAAGATGAGGCTGTTATTGAGAATGGTGCTGTGGTCAAAGCAAATTCCTATATCGGGTACAAAGCCCGGGTGGGAGCCAATTCACTGATCCATCCCCGGGTCACGCTGTATAATAATTGTGCTGTCGGGGAAAATGTAATAATCCATAGTGGCACTGTGATTGGTAGTGATGGCTATGGCTTTACCCGCACACAAGAGGGCATCGAGAAAATTCCCCAAAAAGGTGGCGTAGTCATTGAAAACAATGTTGAGATCGGTGCTAATTGTACTATTGACCGGGGCACAATAAGTAATACACGGGTAGGAAAAGGCACCAAACTGGATAATTTAATTCAACTGGGGCATAATGTCGAGGTTGGACAATACTGTTTCATAGTTGCCCAAACCGGAATAGCTGGTAGTACAAAAGTTGACAACGGTGTGACTATTGCCGGTCAGGTTGGTATCGCCGGACATGTTAAAATTGGAAAAAACGCTCAAATTGCAGCAAAATCCGGCATTACCAAGGATGTCCCTCCCAACACAACAATGTTCTGGTATCCAGCCCGGGAACATAGCAAAGCCCGCAAAGATATTGTCAATATTCGTCGAATTTCAAAACTTAAAGAACGTATCAAAAAATTAGAGCAAGAAATCGAAACAATGAAAGGATGATTTGTGAGAAATCAGCGGACAATTGGAAAGCCAGTGTCAGTATCTGGAAAAGGCCTGCATACTGGAGTTGATTCGACTCTAACTTTTAAACCTGCTCCGGAAAACACCGGTTATGTTTTCGTGAGAACTGACCTGGAAGAGAATCCCGAGATAAAAGCTGATATTGATCATGTTGTAGATATATCCAGAGGGACAACTCTGGAACATAATGGCCATAAAATGCATACTGTTGAACATGTACTGGCTGCTTTAGCCGGACTGGGGATCAACAATGTTTATCTGGAAGTAGATAATATTGAACCGCCAGTTTGTGATGGCAGTGCGATTGAATTTGTCAAAGCGCTCCAGGAAGCCGGAATAGTAGAACAAAAAATTCCCCAACCAGTGCTCAAGATTGATAAAATCATCCAGTATGGTAATCCTGAATCTGAAGCTGAAATCCATGTTGTACCTTCTGAAACTTTTGCTGTGACCTTTCTGGTCGATTATGACATTCCTGAATTGGGAGCCCAATATACTGCGACCTATGATCTTGAAGGTGAATTTGTAGAAGAATACGCACCAGCCCGTACTTTTTGTTTTTTGAGTGAAGTCGAACAGCTCAAGGAACAAGGCCTGATCAAAGGTGGAGATGTTGATAATGCTATTGTCTTTATTGATAAACATATTGACCAGGAAGAGGTCGACCGCATCAAAAATCTATTTACCATAGAAAAAGATGTCAAACTGGGCGAAAACGGAATCCTAAATAATATTGAACAGCGCTTCTACAATGAACCCGTTCGCCACAAAATGCTGGACCTAATCGGCGACCTGGCTCTTCTCGGTATTCCGGTAACTGGTCATATTCTGGCTGCTCGCAGTGGTCACAAACACAATGTGGAGTTGGTCAGAAAAATTAAAAAAGAATACAATAAAAAACTTATCCAGAAAAAATTCCAGGAAGAACCTCAGGATAAAGCTTTTCTCGATATCAAAGCCATTCAAAAAATTCTCCCGCACCGCTATCCTTTTTTATTAATTGATCGGATAGTTGATCTGGTCCCCGGCGAAAAAGTGCATGCCTATAAAAATGTTTCAATGAACGAACAATTTTTTCAGGGCCATTTCCCCGGAGAGCCGGTTATGCCCGGTGTCTTGATCGTTGAAGCTCTGGCACAGGCTGGTGGATTACTTCTTTTGAATTCTGAGGATAAGGCGGAAGAAAAATTGGTCTTCTTTACCGGCATTGACAAGGTGCGTTTTCGTGATCCTGTCGTTCCGGGCGATCAATTACACCTTAAAATTGAACTGCTCAAATACAAGATGAGAATGTGTAAACTTAAGGGCGTGGCCTATGTCAAGGAAAAAAAAGTAGCCGAAGCCCAGATGATGGCCTCTGTTGTTGACAAAGATCGAGGCAATAATGGCTGATATTCATCCCACAGCGATTGTAAGTGACAGCGCACAACTGGGAAAAAATGTAAAAATCGGCCCCTATGCCATTATCGAAGATGACGTGAAAATTGACGACGGTTGCGAGATCAAACCTTATGCTCAAATTTTGCCCTATACAACTATCGGTAAAAACAGCCGGGTTTTTCAGCACTCTGTAATTGGCGAAATTCCCCAGGATCTCAAATTCGAAGGTGAAAAAAGCGAAACCATAATTGGTGACAATACTACGATTCGAGAATTCGTGACCATTAATAGAGGGACAAAGGACCGCCAGCGCACAAAAATTGGTGATGGCTGTTTGCTAATGGCCTATGTTCATGTTGCTCATGATTGCCTGGTTGGTGACAATGTTATTTTGGCCAATTCTGTGACTCTGGCCGGACATGTAACAATTGAAGATTGGGCGATTCTAGGCGGACTGTTTGCTGTTCACCAATTTGTCAAGATCGGACAACACAGCTTTTGCGGCGGCCATTTTCGTACTACTAAAGATATTCCGCCCTACATTCTGGCAGCTGAAGAACCTATCAAATATAAGGGTCTCAATGTTGTGGGATTAAGGAGAAGAGGGTTTTCACCGCAAGTTCGCAAAAATATCAAAAAAGCTTACAAACTTATTTTTAGGTCGGAGTACAATGTTTCTGAGGCCAAAAAAAGGATCTCAGAAGAACTAGAAAAAACTCCTGAGATAGAAAACATTTTAAATTTTCTGGAGAATAGTGACAGAGGTATTATTGGATAATTGCCTGTGGGTATTAAAAAAGCAATCAACCTCAGCATAATTGTAATATTAATTGTTCCAGTCCTCTCTTTTGGCGGACTGGATTTCTCCAGCTATTCCCCTGAAACAGCTACTAATAAGATTAAACCGGTCATCTCTTTTTTAGCACAGCGCCAGCAAATTCCCCTGGGACATTTGCTCTATGAACCTCGACCAGGTGCTGTGATTACCGCCCAGGCTAGTGCCGGGGCAAATTTGAGTGAGTTTTGGGGAGGAGCACCCGGATTGTGGAGTTCGATTGCAGTTAGCAAAAATCTCTTATTGACCGCTACTTTAAATAATTCTGTAATTGGAAACGACAATGCAACCAGCTTTGGTTCCGGATTTACAACCAGCTGGGGTGAAGACAGCACAAAAAATTATTTTTCTCTGGGAGTCAACTATTTAAGAGGACCTGACGATTTTTACTCCCAGAATATCCATATCTCGCTCCAGAAACGGATTATATTCAGAGGTTGGCAAATTATGGGTGGATTGACAAGACACTTCAACCGTTTGAGTATTAATGTTGCTGATAATCCTAACTCTGAAGATAATTATAAGGACACCAAAAGAATTGAACTTACTCATCTGAGAGCGGGAATTTATAAAAGAGAACCAAATTTTAGTTATGGTCTAGAAGGCACTGTCTCCCGCCATATGCTGGGAATCAGTGTAAATATTACTGCTTATTTACCGTAGAACAGGAGTAGAATGCGAAGATTATCAATACTGGGCTCAACAGGATCAATTGGCACGAACACTCTCAAAGTGATCGATGCCAATCCTGACAGCTTTGATATAAAATACTTGACCGCCGGCAGCAATGCAAAAAAGCTGGCCCAACAAACCCGCAAATATCAACCTGACGCCATTGCTATCGCCGATTCTCAAAAAGCAGATCTACTTTCAGGAGAATTGTCAAAGCTGGGTGTGGAAATTTTGACAGGTAGGAAGGGATTGCTGGAAATCGCCGGCCGATCTGATGTGGATCTTGTTGTCAATTCCATAGTTGGACCGCCGGGAATGGAGCCTACCTATCGGGCTGTTCAGGCTGGCAATCATATTGCCCTTTCCAACAAAGAATCGCTGGTAATGGCTGGTAATGTAATTATTGCAGAAGCCCGTCAGCGTGATGTTGATATTTTTCCTGTAGATAGCGAGCATAATGCTATCTGGCAATGTTTACAGGGCGAGGAATATGGAGAAGTCCAGAAACTTATCCTGACTGCTTCAGGAGGACCTTTTCGCAACAAGCCGGCTCAGGAACTTGCCCGGGTCACTCCCCGGGAGGCTCTTGATCATCCTACCTGGAATATGGGAAAAAAGATCACCATTGATTCAGCGACAATGATGAACAAAGGATTTGAACTTATTGAAGCCCACTGGCTATTTGGAATTTCTGCCGAAAATATTGATGTGCTTGTCCATCCTCAATCTATTATCCATTCTATGGTGGAATTTCAGGATGGCTCCATCAAAGCTCAGCTTGGCTTGCCGGATATGAAGTTGCCCATTCAATATGCTTTATTTTTTCCCGAACATCGACCTGTGCAGTGGGAAAATACAAATCTGGCTGAAATTGGTCAGCTAACTTTCGAAGAGCCTAATTATAAAAAATTTCCCTGCCTGAGACTGGCCAAGCAGGCAATTAAATTGGGGGGCACAGCCGGTGCTATTCTCAATGTGGCCAATGATCTGGCTGTTCATGCTTTTCTCAATGAAGATATAAAATTTACTCAAATTCCTGAACTGGTTGAAAAGGCGCTTGATAGAATACCAATTATTAAAAAACCTGATTTTGAAGAAATTGTAGAAAGCCAGAGGGAAACAGAAAAAATTGTCAATAAATTAATAAAAAAGAGGAAATAGATTGTGAGTACTATAATTGGAATTGTTGTCGTTGTCGGCGGAATTATATTTTTTCATGAATTAGGACACTATACTTTTGCAAAATTATCAGGAATGCGGGTCGAGCAATTTTCGATTGGATTTCCACCCAAAATCTATGGAAAAAAGATCGGGGAAACGGAATACCAGCTCAGCGCAATTCCCCTGGGAGGCTTTGTCAAAGTCACTGGAGTGATTGACGAAAGTCTGGATACGGAAAGCACTGTAGATCGTGATGATCACAAATCCTTTGCTTCCAAACCAACCTGGCAAAAATTATTATTCATCTCCGGCGGAGTTTTGTTTAATCTTATTCTGGCGGTTATCCTGTTTTTCACGATCACCATGTTTCGCGGATTTCAGGAACCGGCTACAGAAAAAGCCGTTGTTGGCACAGTAGTCGAAGGTTATCCTGCTGATTCTGTTGGAATGGAAAAAGGTGACCGGATTGTTGCAATAGATGGCCAAAAGGTGGAAAAATGGGAGGATATGACCGCCCTGATCCACAATCATCCGAATGACACAATAGCTGTTTCCTGGCTAAATGAAGGCAGGCAAAAAACAGCCCGACTGAAAACGCGAGCGCAAAAAACAATCAAAGATGGTAAATTTCAGGATATCGGTATAATCGGAATTGGCGCTGCAACTCAAAATAGACCAGCGGGTTTTCTGGAATCTATTGGACAGGGATTTGCTCTGACTGGCTACTGGCTCAAGATTACGGTGGTTTCATTGAAAGAAATGATAATGGGCCATGTCTCGCTGAAAAATGTTGGTGGCCCGGTCATGATCGCTCAGATGGCTGGTGAATCTGCCCGCTCCGGCGTTCTGACGCTGCTGGGATTTATGGCCGTTATTAGTGTAAATTTGGCCTTGCTGAATATTTTGCCTATTCCTGCTCTGGATGGTGGCCATTTGATAATAATTCTGGTGGAAGGAATCCGCGGACGGGAGCTCTCCAATAAGACCAAGCTAAGAATCCAAAAAATTGGAATGCTGATAATATTTCTATTAATGGGATTGGTTTTTTATAATGACATTGCCCGGCTCATCACGGGAGGTTAATTTTCCACTTTCTTCAATTTCATAACCAATTGGCCAAATTTAGTCTGACTGGTGATTTTGACAGGAAGCCGCAGAGAATCCCGGGAAAGATAGGTCTCGACTTTATTCTCATGCTTCTCAAATAAGTCACCTTCCTCTGAGAAAGGCTCTAATTTAAAACAATTGAATTCGCCGGCCGGGACTTTGATTTTTTCCTGGCCGGTTACTTTTATGTTATAATGTTTAAGTGTGTCGCTGTCGAAATTATTGACTTTGAAAAATTTGCCAGTGTCCAGGCTTGTTTTTCTTAGATAATAGAATATGGAAATGGCGTCGTGAATGGGCGGCATTATTGCAGTAGTATCACTATTGGAAATTGCAATCGAATCCTGATAATTAAAGGTGACATTGTAATCTTTTTTATATTTACCTTCTCGAATTCTTTTTTGGAATTTGTAGGAATAATGGGTTTGGGGATCAATCCAGCTTTCCAGCTTGTCATCAATGCTAAATAAAAGGTCAACAACTCCTGTTGAACGAGTAATGTTTACAATATGAAAGCAGGGGCGACCTTCAATTGTGTCTATCTCGCTTATCTCCATCCAGGATTGACCGCCTTTAACAAAATTGTACCAGATCTCATATTTCAGTTTTTCGCCGACATGAACAGGCGACTCGCCCTGAATAGGATATTGCAGCACAAGTAAAAAAACAATTATTACATAGGATCGTAAATTCAGTTTCATAATAACTCCATAGGTGGAATTTTACAACTCAGGCCGGAATATTGCAAGTGGAGAAATATTTGTTGCCGAATAAAATTGTGATTTGGGATCATTCTCGCCCTTGCATCCATTCCACCACAATAATAGATTTAATTGAATCTATGGAATATCAAAACTGGTAGTTCTGATAAAATTCATCTAAATTCTGGTGATAATAAGAGACAGGGGAAATTGTGAAAAAACCAGTTAAAAAAAGAGATATAATTGAAGTTGAAATAGAAGATCTAGTCTATGGCGGCAAGGGCCTAGCCCATTATCAGGATTATGTAGTCTTTGTCAAGGACAGTATTCCCGGACAGAGATTAAAAGCCAAGGTTTACAAAGCTAAATCCAATTATGCCGAAGCCCATCCAGTTGCAATTTTAAAGGAGAGTGAACTGGCAATAGAACCTCCCTGCCCCTATTTTGAACATTGTGGCGGTTGCAGCCATCAGAATATTAGTTATCAAAAGCAGCTGGAATTCAAAGAGAAACAGGTGCGTGATCTCTATTCTCGAATGGGTGGCTTTGATAATATTGATTTTGAAAGCATTCAGCCGGCTGTTGATCAATTTCGCTACCGCAATAAAATGGAATTTGCTTTTTCAGCCCATCGCTGGCTAATGAAAGATTTTGAGGCTGAAAAACCAGAAGATTTTGCTCTCGGACTCAGAGCGCCCGGCTATTACTGGAAAGCTATTGATCTGGATGATTGTTTGATCGCTCCTGAAGAAACGCAACAGATTCTGGGTCTGATCAGAAATTACGCCCTTGATAATCGTCTTCAGCCTTACAGTATGAGAAATCGGGACGGATTTTTACGGCATGTAGTTTTACGTAAAGCCTATCACACTGATCAGGTTATGGTCAATATTGTCACCAACCAGGATCAGCCTGAAAAACTGGCGCCTCTGGCCAATCTTTTACAGTCTAAAATATCTAACTTGCGCTCAGTCATTAATTCCTATACAACCAATGTCGGCGGTACAACGCTACCCGAAAAAACCCACCTGCTGTATGGAGAAGACCATCTCATAGAAACATTAAATGGGAAGGAATATGTAATCTCACCATCTTCCTTTTTCCAGACTAATACTCGCATGGCTGAAAAATTATACCAGATTGTTAACAAAAAAGCTGCTTTGCAAGGTGATGAAATTGTCTGGGATCTCTACTCGGGAACCGGGAGTATATCCATTGAACTGGCTGATAAGGCCGATAAGATCATCGGTTTTGAAATTGTTCCTGAGGCAGTAGAAGACGCCAGAAAAAATGCCCATCGCAATGGCGTTGACAATTTGCAATTTATCAAAGGAAATCTGGACAAATTATTCAGAAAAAAGCCCAAAATTCTGGAAGAATTACCCCAGCCTGATCTCATGATTATTGATCCACCCCGGGCGGGAATGCATCCCAAGCTGGTCAAAGATGTGATCAAGATGCAAGCTGCAAGAATTGTATATGTATCCTGTAAACCATCAACCCAGGTTCGAGATGTAGGAAGTCTGGTGGATGCGGGCTATTCAGTCAATTCTGTAAAACCGGTTGATATGTTCCCCCATACTGCCCATATTGAGGTTGTGACAACATTATTGTTATAAAATAAACGCTGTTAATATGTTTTACCAATTGAGTGGATTTTTTGTTAAGTTATTATGACCTGTAATAATTTAGACGGGGTGAGTTTTGAAATATCAGAAAAAGGTATATTTACAATTTTTTGCGGGAATGTTTGTCCTGGCTCTAATTATCCTGACGGTTTCTCTAGTATCAAAATTAACCAGCTATCAGCCAACCATTAAAAAAGAGCATGAAACGCAGCAAGAAATTGCCTCGCAAAACCAACATGGTCCGGATCGGGAATTGCGGGCAGTCTGGATGAGCCGATTTGATTACACAAAAAATTTACAGACCACTTCACCTGAAAAAATCAAAAACTACATTTCAACCACATTCCAAAAAATGGCGGAAGCCAACTTTAATGCAGTCTTTTTTCAGATTCGCGGCAATGGTGATGCTTATTATCAATCCAGTTATGAGCCCTGGGGAAAATTGTTGACTGGCCAATTAGGCCGGAATCCGGGCTGGGATCCTCTTGCTTATGCTCTTCAGGAAGCCCATAAAAATGGTCTGGATCTGCATGCCTGGATCAATGTATTTCCAGCCTGGCGGGGCAGTAGAAAACCTCAGCATACTCTGCCAGTTCACCCCTATCTAAAATATTCAGATTGGATTGTTCATGATTCATCAGGAAAAGCCATGGAGCTCAACAGTCATTATGTTTCCTTTTCACCGGGCAATCCTCAGGTTCAGAATTATATCATTAAAATAATTGAAGATGTCATAACCAAATACAGAGTCGATGGAATTCATTTTGATTATATTCGATATCCGGAAGGCGGTG
>JAIPJV010000035.1 GCA_021734005.1 Fidelibacterota bacterium | reverse complement strand
GGCCAATATAGGTAGAAAAATCGGTTACTGTCTCACCATTAACTGAAACCTGACCGGCTTTGATATATTTTTCACATTTTCTTCGGGAAGCTATGCCGCACAGAGATAGATACTTATTGATCCTGTGTTTGTTCTTCTTTGTCTTCAAGCATTTCCTCTATTTCTTTCATTTTAGGTAGGTCGTCAAGAGAGGCCAAGCCAAAATATTCCAGAAAATAGTCGGTTGTCCTGTATAATAAAGGCTTACCAGGCGCATCCAGGCGGCCTTTGACCTCAACAAGATTTTTACTGAGCAATGTTTTCATGGACGTATTCACGCCTCGTATGGAGTCAATTTCGCTTTTTGTAGTAGGTTGAGTATAAGCGACAATAGAGAGAGTTTCCAGAGCAGCCTGGGACAATTTGGGCTTGCTATTTTTCTGGAATAATCGGTCAATATAGGGCTCATATTTCGGGCGGGTCACTACTTTGTATCCATCGGCAATATTTTGAACTTCGATTGGCATCTCAGTTTCAGCCAGATATTGATTGATTTCGCTTACAATCGTCTCCAGATCCAGTTCCTCCTCGAGACTAAGTTCAACCTGATCTTTTTTCAGCGGCTTTTCAGCTGATAATAATAAAGCTAAAACGACCTTATGCGCGTGGTGCAATATGCTCCTCTCCATCTCTTTTCGCTAGATAAATTTCTTCGAAAACATCATTTTGCTGTAATTTTATTGTATTGACTTTGACCATTTCCAAAATTGCCAGAAAGGTAACGATTACTTCTAATTTATTGTCCAGACCTTTTGACAATTCCCAGAAACCAATCCGTTTGTTTTCCTCCAGTCGATTCATTATATATATGCGTTGTTCCTGAATGCTGATGTCGATTTTTTCTATTTCATAGTATTGGGGCTCCGGCTTATTCTGCAATAATTTTTTAAATAAGCTGCTCAATTCAAATAGAGTGACTTCAGAAAGAAACAGATCAAGATCATATTCCCGATCACTATTGTTTTCTACTTTTGCGGGATAATGTCTTGTTGCAAATTTTTCCCGATTCTCAAATCTTTTGCTGATCTCTTTGTACTTTCTATATTCAAGAAGCATGTTAACCAGATCGGTCCGGGGATCTTCTACATCCTCTCCGTCCTGGTTATTTTTATCAGGAAGCAACATCTTGGATTTTATGCGCATCAATATTCCGGCCATTTCCAAAAATTCACCAGCCAGATGAATATTCATCTGCTGAGCCATATGGATATAATCCAAAAATTCACTGGTCACATGAGCAATTGGAATATCATAGATATTGATCTCATCTCTTTTGATAAAAAAGAGCAGCAGATCAAGGGGGCCTTCAAATACGTCAAGTTTTATATTATAACTCATTTTTAACCGGACTTCAGTATTAAGAAATATTAATTAAAAAGGGTAACTCTGGATTTTAGGGTAAATAATCAAATGCATGCTTTATCTATTCAGAAGATAAACATTTATAACAAATAACTGCATCCTAATTTTCATTTGCCCTCTTGCAAGATCTTGTTTATTAAAAAATCAGATGAGATTAATTCTGATTTATCTATTTTTCAATATTAGCCTATTTTCATGGCGTCGTGGACCATATCCATGGTTTCGCGAGCAACTTCCCGGGCTCTTTTTTCACCATCCCGAATAATATCCAGGACTTCATCTTTATTTTCTGCATAATAATTACGTTTTTCCCGAAAAGGATCCAGAAATTCATTAATTGCAGCAGCACATCTTTTTTTGCATTCTACGCAGCCAAGATCACCACTTCGGCAGTTTTTTGCGATTTCCTCCTCTTCATCAGGATTAAATTTCTGATGATAGGTAAATACCAGGCAAACTTCAGGACGACCGGGATCATGTAGACGAATTTTTTGAGGATCGGTAATGGCTTTCATCATTTTTTTCTGAATTTCTTCTTTGGGGTCGGAGATCATGATCGTGTTACCAATCGATTTACTCATTTTTTTGCGATCCAATCCGGGAAGCCGGGCAAAGTTAGTCAATTTTGTTTTGGGCACTGGAAAGACTTTGCCATAAGTTTTGTTGAAACGCCGGGCGATCTCTCTGGTAATTTCCACATGAGGAGCCTGATCTTCCCCAACTGGTACTACTTCGCCTCTATAGAGCATAATATCAGCAGCCTGCAAGACAGGATAACCAAGATGGCCATAGGTCACATTCTCCATATTCAGATCTTTGAGTTGCTCCTTCAAAGTGGGATTCCTTTCCAGACGGGCTTTTGTAATCAGCATGGATAGAATCAGATGTAATTCTGTATGTTCTTTGATCTGGCTCTGGCGAAAAATTGGGCTTTTTTCGGGATCAATACCTACAGCCAGCCAATCACTGATCATATCAAGTGTATTATCCAGAATATGATCAGAGTTTGTGTCTGTTGTCAACACATGATAATCAGCTATTAAATGATAATTTTTATATTTACTACTATTTTGCAGCTCGACCCAATTCTCCAGGGCTCCTACAAAATTTCCCAAATGCATTTTTCCAGTCGGGCGCATTCCACTCAAAATTCTTTTTTTTTGGTTTTTCTTACTCATATTTAAATACTTTCCTTTATTTTATTCAAAAAACAAGAAGGGTCTCCACTTTTCCCGGGCATTTTCACCGGCAAACTTGCGCAATCTATGGATTCGGTTCGGTTTTTTGGGATCTTTGCGCAGAGTTAACCCAGACTGACTGAGATCCAGATCACCTTTTTTATTATTACAGCGATGGCAGGCCGTGACCAGATTCTCCCAGGTGTCTTTTCCGCCTTTTACTTTGGGCACGATATGATCGATTGTCAATTGTCGGTGTTTGGCACCGCAATATTGACAGGTATGATTATCGCGCCGAAAGATATTTTTTTTGTTTAAAACAACAGAATCCTTGACCGGTGAGATGTACCGTTTGACCCGAATGACACTGGGGACTGGAAATTCATCAGTAACACTTCTCAAAACTCGGCCAAGATGCACAACCGCCTCAGCTTTCTCCAGAAAGATCAAGATAATTGCCCGGCGGACATTACATATATCCAGCGGTTCATAGGCTTTGTTGAGAACCAGAACTTCCGATTTTAATATTTTTCCATTGTTAGACATTATTTCACATCTCATTTACAAGTATTCTATTATAAAAATCATCCAGATTTTCAGGTCTGGTAATCAGTTTTTCCTGTCCATCCAGAATGCCGATCTCCGCAGTGCGCATGCGCATGTTGTAAGGCATAGACATTGCGTTAGCATAGGCTCCCGCTTGTTTGAATATCATGAGATCGCCCTCTTCCACCGTTGGCAATTTGCGATCCCGGGCAAATATATCTGTGTTTTCGCAAATCTGTCCGCATATATCGACTTTTTCACTTTTGCCCAGATTTTGCTTGCCATCGATTACTATATCGTGCTCAGCGCCATACAAAGCCGGTCGCAGCAAAATATTGAATCCGGCATTAACGCCCACATATTTTCTAAAGCTTTCTTTGACCGATGTCACGCTGGTAACTAAGAATCCAGAATCACCAACTACATATCGACCGGGCTCAATAGCCAGATGAGGTGAGCCAAGTTCATACTCATCGACCAAATCATCAAATTTTTGCAGGCTTTTGCGAGCGGTTTCCTCTATATCAAGGGACTTTTCTTCTCCAAAATAATTAATGCCAAAGCCTCCGCCAATATCCATGAAGTCAAATTTTATGTTGAGTTTGGATTTGATATAATTGGCTTTTTCAAGGAGCAATGCTACTACTTCAGGGAAATGATCTTCATCCAGAATTCCAGATCCTAAGAAAGTGTGGACACCAAATTTTCTAATTCCCGCTTCTTGCGCTTTTTTATAGGCCTGCAAGACCTGGTCTATAGGAATTCCGAATTTGGCCTTTTCGCCTCCAGTAGTAATGTGTTCATATTTTCCACTGCCCCGGCCGGGGTTAATCCGAAAACTGATGGTTTCCGGCTTACCAATATTTAGCAGTTTATTCAGGGATCTGCTATTGTCCAGATTGATTCTGACGCCTTGTTTATAGACGCGAGCCAAATCTCCGCTGCTCTCAAAATTGCCAGTATAGAGAATCTTGTCAGGAGCAATGCCTGCCTTCAGAGCAACTTCCACTTCTCCAGGACTAACAGCATCAATACCGATATTCTTCTTCCTGATCAGATCAAGCAAAACAGGGTGTGAGTTAGCCTTCATAGCATAGAATATTTCACAACGTTTTTCCTCAACGTGGAAGGCTCTTTTGAGTTCTTCCAATTTTTCTTCGACCCGGTTGAAATCATAGACATAAAAAGGCGTTCCATACTTTTCAGCCAGATCTGCTATGTTTATTCCCTGTATATTCATCCTTCTCTCATTCAAACAATTCAGAACGGACTAATTTATCTTAATAATTAGCTTTGAACAAGAAAAAAATCAAAACTTTACCCATAGTTTTGCCCTTCAAAGCCATCTGAAAGTCCGTCATACCATTTTTTTTAACTATAATTAGTGCTCATGTTCAAATTATTGGGTTCATCCACAGGTGAAATTGTCCCATATTTAGCACCATTATCCCAAAAAATCTTTCTTGATAATGGTATAAAAGCTTTCAATTCATCTACGTTCAATATCAAATAGTTACAAAATATTTTCCTGTATCATTACAAATTTAATATAAATCCTGCCACCATTCCGGCTGATCCTTGAGCCATTTGTCGAACCAGGCTACAATCGATTTTGTCCATTTTTCCCGCTTTTTATAGTCCAGAACCCAATGGCCTTGATCAGCGCATCTCAAAAATTCCACATCTTTGCCCAAAATTTTCAGGGCAGTATAAAGCTGAATGCTTTGTCCGGTTGGCACATTATGGTCGTCAGTTCCATGAGTGAGAAGAAGGGGCGTGGTGATTTTTTCAGCATCAAAATAGGCACTATTATTGATAAAAAAATCTGTGTCCGACCAGGGGTATTTAGTAGCGTTGGCTACGGAACCGTACTGATATCCCCAGTAGCCTTCGCCCCAATAACCGGGAATCGAACTAATTCCGGCGTGGGAGACTGCAGCGGAGAACATGTCCGTTTTCGTGATCAGTGCTTCAGTTGTAAAGCCACCATAAGACGCACCAATACAACCCAATCTGTTTTTATCAACAAACGAATGAGCATCTAAAAATTTCTTAGTGCCGTTAATTATTTCGTCAGGAACAATTGTGCCCCATTCATTGACATGGTTGGCTGAGAATTCCTGCCCAAAACCTGTGGCCCCGCTCGGCTGCATTACATAAACGATATAACCATTAGCAGCCCAGTAATTTTTGGGATAACGGCCATCAAAATTTCTGGAAACCGGGCTGGTTCCCCCATAATAATAGACGATACAGGGGTATTTTTTCTCTCTATCAAATTCCGGTGGGTAATAAACACGTCCTTCGATTTCCACGCCATCTTTATTATTGAAAGTCCATCTTTTGACTCTGCTGAGTTCCACATTTTTGTAATATTCTTTGACAGGGTCGAGGAGCAATTCATTTTTCCCCCGCCAGCCAAATTTGAGTCTATTGATTCTGATCGGAGCATTGGCACTTGTTCCATAGTAGATTCCATTATTGCTATTATTAGAGGCAAAATCAAAATTATTAATGGCTTCTATATCGGATTCAATGCCAACATAAGTATTTTTGGAAACCTGATATTCAAACAAATTTACCCGGGAGCGATCTAGGGCCAGAAATATTATTTTATCTTCCTCAATCCACTCCGCTTTGTTTATTGAAGGAGCAAAATCCAGAGAGATAGGTTTGACCTTTGAATTGCGCAAATTATAAATATAAGCCTGAACATCATATTCATTGGGGACAACATCCTCTGGTAATTTATTACCAGCACTGCCAAACAGGGAAGCGCCTCCTGTAATTAGCAATTTATCCCCGGTTGGAGCCCATTCAATGGAATTTAGCCACCGGCAGGTAAATAATGAATCAAGGCTAAGGTCATTGAGATTGAGAATATAGTAAGTATCTTTGCTAAATGGTCTTTGATTGTAATCCTGTTGATGTCTGCTGAAAATTAGACGATTACCATCCGGACTGAGGGCATTTAAATTTGTAGATAATTTACCTGCAGTCAGCCGCTGTTTCGCTCCTGATTCAATATTGACTCGATATAAATAATGATCAAATCGATTATATGGCTGCCGGTCTTCCAGGCTCTTGACTCTTCTGACACCGATTTCTTCTTCAGGATGCTTGAACTTGACACTGTAAATTATATTTTCCCCATTACGAGTCCAATGATAATTATCCAGGTCTTCTATATCCTTTAGAATCCGTTCAGCCTTCCCAGACTCAAGATCGTATTTCCAGATTGTAGTTTTACCATCTTTTTCTGTTGTATAGGAGAATTGATGACCGACGGGAGACCATTTGAAGGATTTAATTTCCATTCCGCCACGATAGGTTTGAACAGGAGAGCCGTCGGAATAATTTCTGATCTCAATCCAATCCTCTGAATTGTCGGGAGAATGGACATGTTTTTTATGAACAGCGAAAAGATCACCATCTGCCGACGTAGAAACGCTCTGAACCTTCGGAGTGTAGAGCAGATGTTCTACATCCATATATTGGGTTGGTTCAATAGAATTTTGAATTTTATCCTTATTTTTTTTATCAATCATCAACTGGGCTAATAGATGGGCATCCTGTTCAAAATTGCCTGGGCGGGCAATTTTTATAGATATTTTATGATTCCCTTTTTCCAGTTTTATTGGAATTGTTTTTTCAGTTATATTTTCACTGCTATCCACGGATTCTTTACAAACAACATTCTCATCATTCAGCCAGACCTTAAAGGCCAGACGGGTTTTGATTTTCAGATCAGCTTTCAGCCAGCGTTCGGCCTGAATGTAGGTAGTGAGGTAAGTGATCTCTGGTATATCAGAAGATTTAGATGGGAGATTTATTCCTTGATTCGATTCCGATTTTACTGGTGACCAGGTGGACTTTGTGCCATCGATCCATTTAAAGGGATCTGCTGAATTTGGTGTTATCTCTGTTATGTTGATATGCTCAAATTTAAGGGCATTGTCTATAGACCAGCTTTGTTCTCTCTGGTCAACCTCACTGCTAAAAACCGGCCGGGAAAGGGAGAGCGGTTCGGTTGAAAGCCAGCTTTGGAGCTGCACTGGTGTTTTGGCAAAAAGAGTTCCTGCTAATAAAAATGTGATAAGAATCACAAATTTTCTTCTGCTGATAAACTTATTTCTTAATTTCATACTTATTACCTCCTTCTTACATTTCTGGCTATATTAAAAAATATATTACCAAAAACCAAAACAATACAATAAAAAAATCCTTTGAGTTAATCACAAAAAAATATTAAAATTGGGGGACATGAATAGTGTTTATTTTTCAATTTGGTACAAGATGATTTACATAAAGGAGGTAAACTGTTTAATTTTGTGAATAGATTAATAATTTGAAACTATTGGCAAAAAAATATATTGTTTAAAAAAACTAATCCTAAAGTACTATTTTAAATTTATTTATAAAATTTTACCTTTTAAATTTTTAGAATCTATTCCCAAAGTTTAACAAATACATTATTTTCCACCTCCGAAATGATCAATTTGAGACATTCAAAATTATCATTTATTAAGTTAATCCTTTATTAATGAAAACCAAAAAGCTCCAAAGGAGTAGTTAATCCAGATTACTATTGTCAATTTTCTTCTAAATTTTTCAAATAAATAAAATGCGAAAATAAACCAGAGGAATAATTTATGAATAAAAAGTGGATAGCGGGAAGTTTAGTAATTCTTTTATCTATATTTGCTTTACTTTCAGCTCAAATTTCAGAAAGTGATCTAACCCAATCCGGTAAAGAGGAGCTCGCAAAACGCGGCTTAACCCTGGAGGAAGTCAAATCACGAGCCAGGCAGGCCGGTATCGATCTTTCTAATCCGGAAGTTGCCCGCCAGCAGGCCAAATCCAGAGGAATTCCAGAATCAAAGATAAATGAATGGCTGAGATTATATAATGTGAATCAGACCGGTCAAACTCAGACACCCAAAAAAATCACTTTGTCAGAATCGGACAAAGAACCTAACAAAGACACTACCAATTCACAAAAAACAAAAAAAGATGAAGCAACAACTACTAAAAAAACGCCCCAAAAGGGACCAAAGCCAACACCAGAAAAAAAACCTGAGCCAAAAAAATTATCTTATTTTGGTTATAAACTTTTTAATAACATCCCTGAGACTTTTAGACCATCGAGCACTGGTCCTGTAAACGAAGGGTATATTATTGGACCTCAAGACGTTCTAAGACTCACTCTATGGGGTGCAACCGAATTTCAATACGAATTGAAAGTTGATAAAGAAGGCAGAATTTTCGTACCTAATGTAGGGCAATATACAATAGCTAACATGAAACTAAAAACAGCTCGAGAAGAATTAAAAAAATGGCTATCAAGAAAATATGGTGGTTTAACTAAATCTCCTCCTACTATTTCAATGGATCTCACATTAACACGCTTAAGACCAATTAAAATATTCGTGCTTGGTGAAGTCGATAATTCCGGTGGCTATACTGTAAGCAGTTACTCTACTGTATTTAATGCCCTTTACAGTGTGGGCGGTCCCAAAACCAGCGGAAGTTTGAGAAATATCAAGGTGATCAGAAATGGAACTGTTATTGATACTGTTGACTTCTATGAGTATCTTGTCAAAGGCAAAGGCCGGATTTCCGAAAAATTACAGAATGATGACAAAATATTTGTACCTGTTCGCGGGAAAACTGTTAAAATTTCAGGAAAAGTTCACCGGCCAGCTATTTTTGAACTCAAAGGAAATGAGAGATTAAACGACCTGCTTGAATTTGCTGGTGGTTTAACAGCTGAGGCCTATACAAAAAGGATTCAGATCAACAGAATCATACCTTTTGAATCACGTAAAAATCATGGAAAATTAAGAAGAATCCGGGACTTTAATTTTGAAGAGGTCTTACAGGGCAAAAAATCAATTAGCCTGGAAAATGGTGATGAAGTCAAGGTACTATCAATTAGTGATATACTGGAAAACTATGTCACAATCAATGGACCTGTTTATAGTCCCGGTCGTTATGAACTCAATAATTCGATCACCACTATTCGCCAACTGATCTATAAAGCTGATAGTCTTAAAGATGAGATCTATTGGGATAGAGCAGATATTTATAGATTGCAAAAAGATAATTCAAGAAAACTTATTGAAATAAATCTTAAAAAAGCCATAAATGGCATTCCTGAACATAATATTAAATTAAAACCACGAGATAAATTGAGAGTTTATTCTTTAGATGAAATTAAGGACATTTATAATGTCAGCATAACTGGTAAGGTTAAGAATCCTGGCACATATACTTTTATGGATAGTATGAAGGTCAAGGATCTACTATTCAAAGCTGGAGGTCTATGGGATAAGGAATTTAGAAAACAGGTATATTTAAAGAAAGCAGAACTTTATCGATTACAAAATGATAATACAAGAAAATTAATAAGAATTAACCTTTATAAAGCACTAAATCAAGATCCCAGACATAATCTTGATTTAAAGCCTAAGGATAAATTGAGAATTTTCTCAATCGATGAGATTAGATTTGTTTATGATGTTAATATAATGGGTAAGGTCAAAAATCCTGGCACATATGATCTCTTAGATAGTATGCGAGTTAAAGATCTTCTTTTCAAAGCAGGGGGATTATTGGATGAACAGTATCGAAAAAAAGTTTATCTTGAAAGAGCTGACCTAGTCAGAACACTACCAGATGGTATAAACGATACTACAATGTCTTTCAATTTGAAAGAAGCAATTAATGGCAAGGGGTTTGGGAGCAAACTACTACAGCCTCTTGATAAAATAATTGTTTATCCAAATAACATTAACAAAATTACCAACAAATTCATTGATATTAAAGGATTTGTAAAAGAACCAGGGCGGTATAATTATACAAGTAACATGACTCTTGAGGATGCTATAGTGCTTGCAAATGGATTTAAAGAAGGCGCATTTCTTGAATCTGTTGATTTATATCGTCCTATAGATTACAATGGAAGTAGTGACGCCCCCCCACGATATGATAAGCTCCATATTTCTCTGGTTGATAATGAATTTGAGAACATTTCTTATTCAGTTTCTGATACCATGCAGGCTTTACAAGAAGCCAGGCAATTTCATCTTCAACATCGGGATGTGATTCGAATCTACAAGGATCCTGATTTTGAAGCAGGAAAAACTGTCAGCATAACTGGAGAGGTTTATTTCCCCGGTGAATATCTGTTGGTAAAAGATAATGAAACGCTCTATGATCTGGTTGAAAGAGCAGGTGGAATCAGGAGAAATGCCTATCTAGGGGGAGCACAATTCATCAGAAACGGGAATAGGGTATTAATCGATTTTGAAGAAATGTTAAAAGAAAAAAATGATGATAACAAAATTGAATTATTTGCAGGAGATAATATTTCAATCCCAAAGAAGCCTAACACCGTACAGGTCGCTGGCAATGTCGGTCTCGGTGGTTATGTAAAATTCCAGAGGAACAAGCGCTTATTTTATTACATCAAAAATACTGGAGGAATTAAGGATAGCACGGAAAATATTTATTTAACCTATCCTACAGGCAGGACTGAAAAGATCAATAAATTTCTGGGTAAATATATTCAAAACCCAAAAGTTGAAGATGGATCTAGAATTCTGGTCACCAAGAAACCTGCCCCAAAGGATAAAGAGCCCTTTGACATTAACAAAGTTGTTACTCAAACCATGGCTCTGGTGACTAATGCTCTCACTATCTTAGTTCTTGCTAACAGATTATAAAAGAGATATAAATGGATAAAGAAATCAACCAATTTCAACAACAACCAGGTTATCTGGAATATGAAGAGGAAGAGATTAATCTGCTCGACTATGCTGAGATAATTTTCTCCAATCTAAAATTCATCAGCATAGTTACAGTTGTTTTCCTGGTTTTAGGTGTGGTCTTCGCCTTACTAAAGTCTCCTACATACAGTTCTACTGCTCTTGTTGTCAGAGAAATACCTTCTGAAAATAAGATGTCCGGTGCCCCTCTTTCTGCTTTGAGGAGTTTTGGTATCAACTTAGGTGGTGGAAGTACAGGCCTGACACCAGAAACAATGCCGGAAATTTTAAAGAGCAGAGAAGTTCGCCTGGCCGTTGCTAATGCCGAGTACTATTTCAAAGATGTTGACTCAACCATGTCCTATCTTGATTATATTAAATATGATCAGGGCTTCAACATATTGGGGACAGTTAAAAAATATACAATTGGCTTGCCCGGCACTATTTTATCTCTGTTTAAAGATGACACTCTAGTAGTCACAGGTGATGGCCAGGATGTTCGGATTTTAAGTGAAGAGGAAGTCGCAGCTCTAGAAAGTCTATCTGGTATGTTTAGCGTTTCCGTTGATAGAGAATCAGGAGTTATGACTATTAAGGTGGAAACTGACGATCCTGTCTTTTCTACCCGAATCTGTCAGGAATTCATAAGAAATCTCCGGGAGCAGGTTAGACAAATATATACAGAAAAAGCGAGGCAGAATTTACAATTTATTGAAGAGCGCTTTCTGGAAGTGCAAAAAGAATTGAGAGTAGCCGAAAATGATCTGGCTGATTTTCTGGATAGTAATGAAAATCCGCAGGAAGCAAAACTTCAGACTCAGAT
>JAIPJV010000034.1 GCA_021734005.1 Fidelibacterota bacterium | reverse complement strand
GACGCAATCCCGCAATCAATGGTCTTAAAAGATACAAATGGAACTGGATTCAACAATTATATCAAATTTTATCTGGATGTAAAATCGACCCATGAGGATGATGCTGATAATGATCTTGATTCTATTATGATCTGGTCAAGTGATACAACAGCAATGGGACATACAGAAAATCCTGATGATCGTTATATCTACCGTCAGGTTAATGATGATGACCCTCTCACAATAGGTTCCGGAGTAACATTTTTTAAAGTTGAAGCCCGGGATAGAAGCGATATTGTTGAAGGGGATGATCTGATAGTAGTAGAAATAAAGGTGAGCACACCTTTTTCATATGAAGATCAATATTTTACATCATTTTGGAAAGGTTATATTTGTCCTAAAAATTTGAGGAAACAATGAAAGAAATAATTGAGGAAGCCCGACAAATTTTACAACCTATTGTCGATAATATTCCTGATCACATAATTTTTGACATTGATCGCTGTCGCTGTCTTTTTGATGAATTGCAAAAATTGGATCGGGAAAAAAGGATTAAACTGCGAAATACTATAAAGACTTTACTTGCCCATATGGAGGAATTGGAAGCCTCTGATATTGATATGGGCGGTGCAGGTAGTCATGGCAAGATCTGGTACAGAGTGCATGGAAGTAAGCGGCCGGAAGAAAGTCTGGGAACATTTGATCTAAGTATTTTGGACCTTCTTATTGTTAATTTGTTAGAAGATAAACAGGTTGAAGTGCTCCTTGATCAACGCAGTTATGATTTTTCCTTTGTGCTTGATACAGCGGAGGACAATACCAGGCGTTTAAGGGCAACTATCTATCTTGATCTGGGACACCTGGCTCTAAATATGAGAATGATCCCTAAGGACATCCGCTCAATTCAGTCCTATGACTTCCATAAGAATGTGATCAATGCCTTTAGTCTAGAAAAAAGCAAAAGTGGTCTGAATCTGGTTACTGGAATTACCGGCTCTGGTAAAAGTACAACCCTGGACTCAATTGTCGATTTTAATAATAGTATTTCCGATTCCCATATTACCATTATTGGGGATCCTATTGAACGAGTTCATAAATCCAAAATGTCAATTGTTCGTCATCGCGAAATTGGAACCGATGTACTATCTTTTAAAGATGGTGCAATTCAGGCATTGCGTCAGGATCCTGATATAATTATTATTGGTGAAATGCGTTCTAGCGATACGATTATGACAACTCTGGAATTGGCTGACACCGGTCATAAGGTTTTTTCTACTGTGCATACCAGCTCCGCCGTCGAAACCATTGATAGAATTGTTGATACTGTACCATATAAATATCGTGGTCGTGTCAAAACCCGTTTGGCTGATGTACTGGATGTAATTGTCTCTCAGAAATTGATGCCGGGTACTGCTGGAAAACTTGTTCTCGCCAAAGAGGTTATGATCATGACTCCGGCAATTAAAGCGGCTATAAAGAATGAAAACACTGATGAAATTTATGGTATTATGCGTCAGGGTAGTAAGTATGGAATGAAAACCCTGGAACAGGATCTCAAACGCCTCTATCGTAGAAATGAGATCAGCTTTGAAATTGCTATTTCCAATGCTAACAATAAGAAACACTTTAAGGAATTAGTTAAGTATAGCTTCTAAGATTGGATAGTAAAGAAGCAACTTAATCATTTGGTTTTCTGAAATTCGGGGTTAATTGAAAAAACGGCTAAATTTCTACTTTTAATTGACGAAATTAGCTTAAACGATTCAATGTTATTTTTTCATTGACCCGTTTTGCTTTTTCAAAAATAACAAGAGATTAGACAAAAGTACCTCAATGAATTTCTGCTTTTTATCGAATAAATTCGATAATTTTCAGTATCCTTTTATTTTATTTAGAAAGGAGTTGAAAATTTAAGAAGATTTATATAATTGGGGATTTAATTTAAGAAAGGGTATCGGGATCTTTTTTTTCTACAATTTTAATCTAATAATATTGATAACAAAATGCTGTAAATGCTCGTTTTAAGTATTTGTGCTCCATGTTGTGGAAAAAATAAAATAAACCACTAAATATAGTTGAAAGTTATGAATAAATTTCATATATTAGAGTTGAATCATTTAAATAGTTTTGGCTTAATACATGATAAAATTAAGAAAAATAGCGTAATGATAACAAGGATAGGATCTCTTTGTGTGTTGAGTTTAGTTTGAATTCTAAATAAAGAAAATTATGTTTGGGAAAAGAAAAACTTTTGCAGTAAATAATACAGGAACCAAGATTCGAGCCATGCTCGGTCACATGGATAAGGAAGAATTTATAAATATTGATCTGGTTAATACTGTTGATCTGGCAGAACGTGACTTTATGCAGAATATGGGAGGGCCCGAAGAAGTAGTTACTGATGAAGAAAGTTTCTCCGCTAAGGAGATACTCTCAGAAAATGGAACTGGTAAAACAAAGGAAAGTAAAGGGGGAGCTTCTCTTTTATTTGAAACTTTTAAAAATGTTTCTGAGCGAAAACTGGACCTTGGGCTTAATATCCCTTCTCGATTTGTAAAAGAGGTATTTATTGATAGAGATTTCACCAGTGCTAAACCCAAACAGAAAGATAAATTGGTACGGCAGGAAATAAATACCCGTTTGGAAAGACCGGTTAGTTCTGAGCATTATGATTATATTGAAACAGCTGAAAATAAAATTATTGGCTTTACCTATGAAGGGCGCCCGCCTTTTTTAAATATTTATGATAAGGCCAATGAACTTTTAAACATTAAACCAAAAATCAAATTGCTTCTGCCAGATGAAATAGCTCTGGTAAATTTAATTCAATATAATTATCAGCCTGAACCTGATGAAATTATTGCCATTGTTCATCTTGATCCCGAATACAGTCAATTGATCATTACAAAAGGCGGGGATCTACTTCATGTTTCCCATGCTATTAATATCCCTCTGAAATCACCGGATCTTTTAAATAAAATTTCTGGCCGTCTGTTATATGAAAAAGATCTCAATAATATTGAGGACTTCTCCCGTATAATTGTAACGGGCATGGGAAAACAAAAAGAAGCTGAGGAATTTTTAACCAAAAAATTGTCCTTTGATTCGCCAGTTGAATATTTGTCTTTCAATGAGGAACGTTTTAAGATTAATGCTGAAATCGAAAATGATATTCCTGAACTTGCCATTCCGGCCGGGATACTGGTAACCTGTCTTTCAGAACAAAAACTGCATAAAAACACGATTGACCTTATTCCGGAATATATTAAAGACCGTCAGACATTTTTTAAACTTTCCTGGTATAATGTATCTATTTTAGCTCTTTTGTTTTTCACCCCTCTATTTCTAGGATATCGCTATAACAATATAAAAAACCAATATATGGCTGCTAAAGAAAAATATGACGATGTAGAACAACAAATTGAAGATATTAAATATATTCAAGAGGAGAGGAACCAACTCTTACAAGAAATTGAACAGACATCATTAGAATTAGAAAAAGTTAGAGAAATGTCAAAAGGCAATTATCAACTTTCAAAGAGTCTGAATAAAATTAAGCAAGTTATGGACGAAATGGGTGGGTTCTGGTTAGAGAATCTTAATTTTGACAGAGAAAAAATTTCCTTGAGCGGTTATACAATTTATCGGAATCGTCCACCCAGGTTTGTAGCTAATTTTCCAGACGCAAAACTGGAGAAAATTACTCGCTCAGAAATTCGTGGCAATCCTGTTTATAGATTCCAAATAGTAATTAACCAAGTATTTGAAGACCAGGAGGTATATAATCCCCAGGTTGATTAATAATAAATTGAGTTAATATGTCGAAACATGTTCTAAATACAATTATTTTGATGGTCCTTTTGATCATAATTCTGGTTGGGGGACTATTTTATATCCATGAAAAATATGGTAAAAAGATCAATGATATTCAGTCCGGTTATAGAGATGAAAAAGAGGAATATCAAAGACTACAAAATTTTAAGGTCGAGGTTGATCAGAAAAACGAAGAATTAAGAGAGCTTAAATACCAGTTAAATAATTTCCCCACTATGACTATAGATAAAAAGTATATTCATCAGGTACTACTGTATTTTGAAGAATTTGATCCTAATGGTGAATTCTTCCAATTTGACTATAGTGTAAATAGCATAAAGAGCAGAGATGAAGTAACTGAGGCTACTTATAGTTTATCAGGGAATGGTAATTTTAAAGAAATTGAAAGTTTTATCAATTATCTTGAGTATTCACCTCCTCTATTTTTTATTCAAAATTTCTCCTTTTCTTCCCAAAAAAATGGACAAGGTACAATTAAATTATTAATAAGAGGAGTTTTTCTGGAAAAATCCGAAAAAAGTGACCGTGATATTTTTAGTATTAGTCCTAAAATACATTACTCAAAAGAATATAATCCTTTTGAACCTTTAATTACCCAGAATTTGCCACCAAACACACTTAATTTACCTGATATTCGAAATGCTAAATTGATTTCTCTGGTTGCCCCGGAAACCGCCTGGTTTAAATTTGGGGATGGGCAATTGAAATCATTTGAGGTTGGAGGTCGTGTTTATCTTGGTGAAATGACTTCGATTGATGTTGAAGAAGGGATAGCAGTATTCAAGTTGAATATGGGCGGTATTAAGAAAGTTCTGGAAAAAAAATTAAACGAGAAAGTAAGCGATGTGCAATAAAAAATCTGTAATTCTGTATTCACCGTTATTTTTGATAATTTTATTTTTTCTGACTCCTATTGCTATTAATCCTGTCACAGCTCAGGAATTTCCTATCCGTACTTATACAACGGAAGAACAGATGGTTAGCCTTGCGCAGCAGACCAGTTATCAAGATGCCATCAATATTCTCAGCAAAGTCGCTATAAAAGATGAAGGCCGAGCCATCGTTGATATGACCAAGGCTGATGGGCCGATTGGGGTTGAAATCCGCTCTACTTACTGGAAAGATGCTATGAAGAAAATTATCGATAGTCGTGGCTTTGTTTATCAAAAAAATCCCAATTATTATCAAATCGTAGCAGCAGAGGGCGCCAAAAAAGAAGAAAAAGGTGAAAAAAAAGAAGTCCAATTTGATAGGCATACCCGGGAAGTCAAGATCAATGCTATTTTCTTTCAGGCCGACCGTACAAAATCCCGAAAAGTAGGTATCAACTGGTCTATCCTCCAATCAGAGCCAGGCTTAACAATTCGAAATTTGCAGGCCGGTTTTACATTTGCTGGTTCTGAAGAACAATTGGAACAGGGCGGGCAAATTGGATCCATTATCCATAATACAACCAATGAAGATGGACAGGTTGATGTGGAAGCCCTTTTAAATGCTTTTGAAAATCTGAATATTGGTAAAATAATTTCCAAGCCCTCCATTAAAGTTGTCGATGGTCAAAAGGGAAATATTCAGGTGGGAAAACGCTTTGCTGTTACTCAGAAGGACTATGCCGGAAATACAGTTTCACGATTTGTTAATGCCGGTACTATCCTGGAAGTTACTCCCCAGATAATAACTGATGAAGGTCGTACTTTTATTCATCTTAAGATCAAAGCGGAAAAGAGTTCGGCCCAAACCGGTCTGGATCGTCCCGAAATTTCAACGCAAAATGCAGAAACTGATGTCTTATTATTGGATGGGGAACAGACCGTAATTGGTGGTCTTTTTACTCAGGAAAAGCAAAATATCAGAAACGGCATTCCTATTCTAAAAGACCTTCCCTGGTGGGTTTTCGGCCTTAGATATTTGTTCGGTAGTGATGAAGCAACTACTAATCGCAAAGAACTGATCATTTTTATTCAGGTTGAAATGGTCAAAAGCCTGCAGCAGAGAATTGAGGAGAAAAAGCAGAAAATTCTCTCTATGCAGCGGGACAAAGAAATCAATGAATTTGATAATGATGTTAATGCTTTGATAGATGAAGATACTGAAGACCAGCAACAAAAGAAAAAAGCACGTACTGCCGAACGCCAAAGAAGAACAGAAAGTAAAACTGTTGAAAAGCAGGAACAGGAAGCCCAAAAAGTAGAAAGAGAAAAATCAATCTCCCAAGAAAAACCTGATGAAAAACCACAGCCTGAAGCAAAACAAAAAACAGTCCAGGAAATAAAACCTGAGGAAAAATCGGAACCGGAGACAAAACAGGAACCACCCAAACAAGTTGAAGATGAAAAACCAGAAGTTAAGGAAGAGAAACCTGAACAAGAAACTCAAAAACAAGCAGCTCCGCAACCTGAAGAAGAATCTATAGATAAAGAATCCGCTCCTGAAGAAAAACCAGCAGAAAAGTCGGAAACAGCGGACAAAAAAGAGGTTGAGAAAAAAGAGCCCAAGCTGGAAGAACTGGACGTTATTGAAGAAACAAAAAAAGATAAAACTGAAAAGGTTGAAACTGAGCCTGTACCTGAGAAAGTTGAAGAAGAGAAACCTGAAGATAAGCCAGAACAGAAAGTAGAACAAAAAGAGCCTCGTTTTACTATTCAAATAATGGAAACTGAAAATTATGAAAAAGCTCTTATTGAGGCCTCCAAATTGACTGTTAAGGGTTTTAGCAATCATATTGATCTTCGGATCAAAGATGGTAAATCCTATTACAGCATTAAAAGTGGTAAATTTCATTACTATGAAGATGCTGTCCAATATATAGAAAAAATTAAGGCTCAAACTTCAGGTATGAATCCTGAGATATTCAAACTTAGATAATTGATTGATTCTGTTCTTAAATTTTATATATAAGTCAGACTTATTATTTTTCAAATTACATCCTCAATTATTAAAGAAGTCAGTTAATTTTAACTGAATTAAACTAAACAGGAAAAAATATGCTATCCAGTTATGCTACCGAAAGGAATAGGTTTATCCATGAATGATAGAATTTATAAAAAGATGGTTGAAGAGAGTGCCCATGGTATTTTTCTGTGTAAAAATGATCAATTTGTCTATGTCAATGATACTTTTGCAAATTTACTGGGATATAAAAAATCGGAGCTCCAGGACAATAGTGTTTCATCTATAGTTCATCCTGATTATAAAGATGATCTGGATGATTTCTTTACTCAAATAAGTAAGGATGAAGATAAAAAAGATAAACATAAAATCGAATTTAAAGCCCAGGTTAAAAAAGATAGCTCCCTTTTACCCCATTTTGTAGCCTCCTTGCTAAAAAAAGAATATGCCAGCTCTGTTTGGCTTAAATTGTATTCCTCCAAAATTAATCTGGATGGTCGAAGTTTAATCATGGGCCATATTTTTAATATCTCTGATGAGAAACATTGTCTTGCCAAACTCAATGACACTTATCAGGATGCAATTGAGTTGATATCCGGTACTATTGAACTCAATAATATTTATCAAACCAGCCATCATAAAAAATTACAAAAATTAACCCAATCAATTGCCAAAGAGATGGGGCTTTCCCAACACCAGGTAGATAGTCTTAAATATGCCAGTAAAGTCCATGGAATTGGAAAGTTGACTGTTCCGGCTGAAATTTTATCCAGTACCGGAGAATTATCTTCTATGGAATTTTCCTATTTAAAAGAACATCCTATCAAAGGTTACGAACTTTTGAAAAAGATTGATTTTCCCTGGCCAATTGCTGATATATTACACCAGCACCATGAAAGAGTAGATGGCTCCGGATATCCCAATAGTCTGGAAGGCGATGAAATTATGATTGAGGCTCGTATTTTTGCAGTTGCTGACGTAATCATTGCCATGTCTTCCCAGCGTCCCTTTCGAAGTGCCTACCATATTGGTGAGGTTCTGCAGGAGGTTATCAATCAAAAAGGGAAATTATACGATTCTGAGGTTGTTAAAGCCTGTGTAAAAGTCTTTCGGGAAGGCTTTCAACTCTTTGATGAAGAGGAAAATTAAGATTGTCCGCAAAAAAATAATAAAAGGGCTTGAAAGACTATGAAAAACAAATTATTTATTTTAACTGTAATAATTCTTGCTCTGTTTGTTACCTGCTCCAAAATATTAGAATCAGAAGATAAGGAAGTCAAATTATCCGGGACTGTTAAAAATTATTTTACCGGTGAAAACATCGTGAATGCAGCCCTGACTTTAACAGGTGAATCTATCGAAGAAGTTACCAGTCTTTCCGATTCTTCTGGAGCTTTTACATTAATAACTGAAGTTGAAGAAACCAGTCAGCTAAGTCTGGAAATCAGTAAAGAATCCTATTATTCTAAAACTATGGATATTGAAGTTGAACCCGGCAAGGAAAGAAAACTGGGCTCACTGCTTTTACAGCCGGATTATGACTCCTTGACTGTATCCGGTCAAATCGTCGATGGCTTGTACAACGAACCAGTTCAGGATGTGCAATTGATAACCGAAATTACCCAACAGAATGTTACCACTGATGAACAGGGCTATTTTTCATTTGACATTAAAGCCAATCAGTCCGTCTCATCAACCATTGTTTTTCAAAAACAATATTTTATAAGTGATACCGTTCAGGTAGATATTGAGCCTGAGCAGGATGTCGAGATCGGCAAAATCACAATGAATTACGAACTTGATCCCGCCCACCTAAGGGGAACCGTCTATAATAATCGCTCCGATACAACTATTAATCGGGTCAAAGTTTCTATCGAAGAATATGACAAAGTTTATGGCTATACAGATGAAAGTGGAAATTTTGATCTTTCTGTTCAGATTAATACTGCTCAGGCCATTACAGTCAATTTTGGTAAATATCCCTATGATAGTAAATCAATCAAAGTTGATCCGATTTCACCGGAAGATGATCTTAATCTGGGAAAAATTAAACTCGTACCACCGGCTTATGAATCTCTTACAGTGTATGGAAAGGTCGTAAAATCTGATCAGCAGCCTCTGGAAAATGCTGAAATCCGTTGTGAGATTCTGGATGAACCGGTCACAACAAATGCCAGTGGACAATTTGAATTTGATGTAAAAGTGGATTCAATTCGGACTGTGGAATTGACAGCCAGTAAGCAATATTTTCAGGATAGCAGCTTTTCTATTACCTTGAATCCAGAACAAGATTATGAGACTGGAACTATTGAGCTGGCCTATCAATATGATCCAGCAATAATAACCGGCCAGGTATTTAATGATAGAGCGGATACAACTCTTAATGATATAAAAGTATCTATCGAGGGGCTTGACCAAGTCTATACCCATACCGATTCCAATGGTGAATTTGAATTACCAGTCCAGATCAATACAGCCCAGACTATAAATGTTGTCTTTAGTAAATATCCTTACGAGACGAAAACAATTACAATTGATCCTATTTCTCCCAAGGATGAAATTGATCTGGATGAGATAAGATTGGTTCCACCTGCTTATAAAGCTTTGACAGTGAGTGGAAAAGTAATAGATAGCCGAGAGAATGAGCCTATTGAAAACGCTGAAATAATGTCCGAAATATTAGAATCTCCTGTCAATACGGATAGTAGGGGTAATTTTGAAATTGAAATAAAAGTTGATTCGAATCGTACGGTTGAGTTTACTATTAGCAAACAGTTCTTTAATGATGCAAGCTTCAGTGTAACTCTAAATCCGGAAGAAGATTATTCTGCTGGTAGTATCGAACTCAGTTATAAATATTCTCAGGCAAATATTACTGGTCAAATTTATAATAGTCGATCGGATACAACTGTTAACAGAGTTAAAGTATCAATAGAAGGCATTGATGACGTCTATTCATATTCAGATTCAGATGGTAACTTTTCGTTACCTGTCCAGATTAATACAGCCCAAACAATCAATGTTAACTTTAGTAAATATCCCTACAATAGTAAAACAATTGAGATTGATCCTATATCGCCTGAAGAAGAAATTAATTTAGGTAAAATTGAAATAATTCCGCCAGAATATCAGTCCTTAACCTTAAGAGGTAAAGTTATTGATAATAGAGAAGGAGATCCGATTGAAAATGCTGAAATTTCAGGAATTATCTTGGATTCTCCAATTATTACAGATGCCAGAGGTGTTTTTGAAACTGATTTAGTAATTGATTCTGCTCAAACGGTAGATTTAACTGTAAGAAAGCAATATTTTGAAGATAGTAATTTATCTGTAAATTTATCTCCAGAAAAAGACAAAACTGTTGACGATATAGTTCTAAATTATAAATATTCTCAGGCTGTTATTACTGGACAAATATATAATGCAAGATCTGATACTGCAATTATTAATGCAAAAGCATCAATTAGCGGTCATAGTATATTCGACTATACTGATGATAATGGCAATTTCGAAATAAATATACAGATAAATACTGATCAAACAGTAACATTACAACTTAGTAAATATCCATATGAGACTAAATCAATTAATATTGATCCAATTTCACCAGAGGATGAATTGAGCCTCGGCAAAATCCTTCTGACTCCACCAGAATATCAGGCTTTGTCTTTATCAGGCAAAGTTATTGACAGTAGGATTAGCGAACCTATTGCAGATGTTGAGGTATACAATGATATAATGGAGTCTGCTGTTATTACGAATTCCTTAGGCAAATTTGAGTTTAATCTTCAAATCGATGCAGATACGAGTTTAGATTTTTCCTTTAGTAAAGAATATTTTAATGATACGACAATTAGTAATGTATCATTAAGTCCTCAAGAGGATTATAATTTTAATAACGTAGTTATGTCCTATGAATATAATAAGGCAAGTATAAGTGGTCAGATACTAGACAACAGGACTGGTGATCCAATTGAAGATGCCAAAATATTACATTCAGGAACAGGACAATATACCACTTCAGATGCTTCCGGTAATTTTAGTATGGATTTACAGATTAATGAACCGCAGAGTGTTTCCTTGACGATCAGCCTGGATCCCTATGAGACTAAAACCTACACAATAGATAACGTCACCCCGGAAGAGAATATTACGCTTGATCCAATTAATTTAATACCACCGGCCAATGAACCTTTGACAGTAAGTGGTAAGGTCATAGATAATCGTGATAATGAATCTTTATCAGGAGTTGAAGTCTATACAGATATGATGGATTCACCAGTTACTACCAGTTCTCTGGGTAAATTTGAATTTGATTTGCAGATAGATGCCGATACGAGTTTAGACTTTTCCTTTAGTAAAGACTATTTTAATGATACTACTATCAGCAATGTATCATTAAGTCCTGAAGCGGATCATGATTTTAATAACGTAGTTATGTCCTATGAATATAATAAAGCAAGTATAAGTGGTCAGATACTCGACAACAGGACTGGTGATCCTATTGAAGATGCCAAAATATTACATTCAGGAACAGGAATATTTATCACCTCAGATGCTTCCGGTAATTTTAGCATGGATATACAGATTAATGAACCGCAGGGTGTTTCCTTGACTATCAGTCTGGATCCTTATGAGACAAAAACCTATACAATAGATAATGTTACCCCAGAAGAGAATGTTACGCTTGATCCAATTAATTTAATACCACCGGCCTATGAACCCTTGACAGTAAGTGGTAAGGTCATAGATAACCGTGATAATGAATCTTTATCAGGAGTTGAAGTCTATACAGATATGATGGATTCGCCAGTTACTACCAGTTCTCTGGGTAAATTTGAATTTGATTTGCAGATAGATGCTGATACAAGTTTGGAATTTACATTTAGTAAAGAATATTTTGATGATAATACTATCAGTAATGTATCATTAAGTCCTCAAGAGGATCATAATTTTAGTAACGTAGTTATGTCCTATAAATATAATAAAGCAACTATAAGTGGTCAGATACTAGACAACAGGACTGGTGATCCTATTGAAGATGCCAAAATATTACATTCAGGGACAGGACAATATACCACTTCAGATGCTTC
>JAIPJV010000033.1 GCA_021734005.1 Fidelibacterota bacterium | reverse complement strand
CCAAGAGAATCATCATGGAACTCCAGGAGAAAATTGATGATATTCCTGGAGATGAGACTCAGGGAGAGTTTATTTCTGCTACAAAATCCGCCCAGGCTACTGTTAACTCTACAGCTATTGATGCTCTCATGCAATTAGGTTACAATAAAAGCAAAGCAACCAAAGCAGTCCGTAAGGCGATTGGCAAATTAGGTGACGAAGCCACTGTTCAGGATTATATTAAATATGCTTTAAGTAATATGTAAAAGAGGGGAAATAATGAGTGAAAAGAAAACACCATTTTATGAAAAGCACAAAGAATATGGGGCTAAAATTGTGCCCTTTGCTGGTTATTCTATGCCTATTCAATATTCGGGAATTATCGACGAACACAAAACTGTCCGCAATAATGTAGGAGTTTTTGATGTTTCTCATATGGGCGAATTTATTGTCAAAGGCCCAGATGCAGAAAAATTTATTTACAAAGTGGTAACCAATGATATTACCACCTTAAAGCCCGGTAAAGCCCAGTACAACGCCATGTGCTATCCCGATGGCGGAATAGTTGATGATCTGATTGTTTATAAGTTTGAGGATCATTACATGCTGGTTGTGAATGCTTCCAATATTGAAAAGGATTTTGCCTGGCTGGAAAAGAATATTGAAGATGAAGATCTTGATCTGGAGAATAAAAGCGATCAAACCGGTCTTTTGGCTGTTCAAGGACCTAGGGCATTGGATACATTGCAAAAATTGACTGATGTTGATCTGGAAGATATCTCTTTTTATAATTTTGTGGAAGGCGAGCTGGCCGGGCATGAGATGATCATTTCCCGAACAGGTTATACTGGTGAAAAAGGCTTTGAACTCTATCATGATCCTAGTGTAAGTGAAGACCTCTGGGATAAAATTTTTGAAGCCGGTCAGGAATATAATATCAAGCCAGCCGGACTCGGTGCCCGTGATACCCTCCGAATGGAAATGAAATATGCGCTGTATGGAAATGATATTGATAAAACAACCAATCCTCTTGAAGCCGGATTGAGCTGGATAACGAAACTGGATAAAGACGATTTTATCGGCCAGGAAACCCTCAAAAAAATAAAAGAAGAGGGTGTTGTTCGCAAATCTGTTATTTTTGAGCTGAAAGAACGCGGTATACCCCGCCATGACCAGACCATTCTCAAAAATGGCGAGGAGGTTGGAATTGTGACCAGCGGAACTCAATCACCAACTCTGGAAAAAGGCATAGGCATTGGTTATGTAAAAAAAGAATACAGTAGTTCGGGAACCGAGATCGAAATCCAATCCCGTCGTAAATCTTTAACTGCAGAAATTAAAAAGCCACCTCTGGTGGATTCATCACCTGTATGAACCGAAGACGCGAAATAACAGGTTTATTGTTAATTGTACTCGGAATTTTGATATTCCTGAGCCTGGTTTCCTACAATCCCAACGAGGAGCCTACGATTTCTAGTGCTCTCTCTATTGATAACTGGATGGGATTGTTTGGTGTTTATATAGCTTTTTTGTTTATCAAACTGGGAATTGGCTATAGCGCTTTTGTGATTCCGGTGCTTTTGATTTTGTGGGGAGTCTGGATTTTTGGGAATAAGAATTATCCGGCTTTGCTGCGGTTTACTGTCTATATATTGCTGACATCTATTGTTGTCTCAATATCTCTGGCTGTCCCCGATCTAATGCACAATCTCAATTTTGAAGCCGGGTATAGTTACAGTGGTTTGATCGGAGGCGAGCTGGCCCAACTTCTATATGACTGGCTTCATTTGCCGGGAACGATCATTCTGCTTGCTGTGGCTTTGATAATTTTGGTTACTGGATATTTTCGCTGGAGCTTTTACTCACCATTAATTAAGATGAAAAATAAGGTGTTGAAGCGAAAAACTGCTAAATCTAGCTCCAAATCTACCCGTCCCAAAACCAGAAAGACAACTACAACGAAATCACGAACCACCTCCTCTACCTCATCAAGCAGGAAAAGCTCCTCATCAAGTTCATCAAAAAGCAAAAGTTCATCAGGTTCTACCAAATCCCCCCGGAGATCTTATAAGAATTATAAATTCCCGCCTACAACTTTATTAAAAGATTATTCCGACCAGGATTCCGGCCGTCCAAGTAAAAAGAAGATCAGACAGAATTCCAAAAAACTGGAAAGCTCGCTGGAAACCTTCAATGTTCACGGCAAAGTTGTCAATGTTGTGACCGGACCCATAATCAGCAGATACGAAGTAGAACCAGAATCCGGGGTGCGGGTCAAACGCATAAGCAATCTTGCCAGTGATCTAGCCCGCATATTAAAAGCGGAAAGTATTCGAATTATTGCTCCTATTCCTGGAAAATCTGTAGTTGGAATTGAAATTCCCAACAATCAGCGGGAAATAATCTATTTTCAGAGAATCGTGCAATCCAAAGAATTTCAGAACAATCAATCTCATCTGGCTATTGCTCTGGGAACTGATACAACTGGTAAGGTCAAAACCATCAATCTGGCCCGCATGCCCCATTTACTAATTGCCGGGGCAACAGGCTCTGGAAAAAGTGTCTGTATCAATATGATGATTGCCAGTATTTTGTATCAATCCCGTCCCAATGAAGTTAAATTTGTAATGATCGATCCCAAGCGGCTGGAACTTTCACTTTATGAAAAATTATCAGAACATTATCTGGTCAATATTGCTGACCTGGATGAAGATGTGATCACTCAAACTGATAATGCTATTGTGGCTCTGCGTTCGTTGGAAATGGAGATGGAGCGCCGCTATGATCTGCTTTCAGAGGCTTCGGTGAGAAATATTGACCAATACAACCAGCGGGTAAACAGCGGAAAAATCGATAATGAGTATTTACCCAAAATTGTGATCATTATTGATGAATTGGCTGACCTGATGATGACTTCGGCCAAAGAGATCGAAGGACCGATTGCCCGCCTCGCTCAAATGGCGCGAGCAGTTGGAATCCACATGATCATTGCTACTCAGCGACCTTCTGTTGATGTGATCACTGGTGTGATCAAGGCCAATTTTCCAGCCCGGATCGCTTTCAAGGTCACATCAAAAGTTGACTCTCGAACAATTCTCGATAATAATGGAGCAGAAAATCTCCTGGGACGCGGTGATATGCTGATAACCACGCCCAGCAATCCTGAATTACGCAGATATCACAGCGCCTATATTTCTCTGGAAGAACTGGAGGATATTCTGGATCATATTCAGAATCAACCTGTGCCGGAAAGTGAAGAATTGCCCTCAGCAATGGAACAGGAAACCAAAGATATCGATGCAGCTACAGACAGAGATGAACTCTTTAATGAAGCCCTCAAATTGGTAGTAACTCATCAACAGGGTTCGGCATCTATGCTCCAGAGACGCCTGAAAATTGGTTATGCCCGGGCTTCCCGAATTATAGACCAGCTCGAGAATGAGGGCATTGTCGGTCCTCATGTGGGCAGCAAGGCCCGCGAAGTGCTGGTTGATGATAGTTATTTGTATAGTTCCGATGATGTGGCTAAAGGGATTGACGATGATGAAGATTGATCAAATTCTAAAACGGTTTTTATTTGTACTTTTGCTGGCCGGTTTTATTCGGGCTGATCAACCCCAGCAAATTCTCAATAAGGTTTCAAAAGTCTATGTTAACATTATCCCTTTTAATCTGCGATTTTCTGTCCAAAGTTGGGACAAGAATGACAATTTGCTCTCAGCAGTAGAAGGCGATTTTCTTATTAATAGTCAGAAAGGATTTCGGGTTAATTATCCTCAGGAGGAGATTCTCTATGATGGGCAATGGCTCTGGACACACAACAAAGCCACAAATCAACTGATTGTAGAGGAGTTCGACCCTACTTCCAGTCTCACCTTGATCTACGATGTGATCAATGGCAATATAAATAATTATGAGATCATGAAATATGATCAGCAGAATAAATATCGTAATATTTTTCTCAAACCGGAAGGAGAAAACAACTTTTTTAAGCAGATCAAGCTGGTCGTGCCTCAGGATACCATCCTAATCGACCATCTGGAATATATTGATTTTCAGGACAACCAGATTTTGATAAATTTTTTGCGCATTCAGGACACTACCATCACGGATTCCAGTTTCTATGAGCTGAAAGATTTAAAAGATAAGGAATTGATCGACCTGCGACCATGAAGAAAAAATTATTCTTAAATTATAAATCATTAATCGGACTTCTGATCAGCTTTCTGGGGCTTTATCTTGGTTTTAGAAAGTTTGATATTGAGGAGTTTTTTGATGCTATGGCCAGCGCTAATCTATTATATTTCCTGGCTGCCATGGCTATTATGGTTTTTTTAATTTTTCTGCGGGCCTGGCGCTGGAAATATATTCTGGCACCAGTAAAAAAAATTGCTCTAAGGCGCACTTTTGCAACTGAAATGATCGGCTATTTTGGTAATAATGTTTTTCCTCTTCGGCTGGGCGAACTTTTGCGTTCCTATTCTCTGGGAAAATCAGAAGAAATTTCCAGTGTAACGGCTTTTGGCACTATTGTAGTTGAGCGCTCTCTGGATACTCTGGCCTTTGTAGTTATCATGCTGATCGGAGCCATGACCTATGAAAATATGCCGGACTGGGTTCAACAGGGCGCTCAAATTGGAATAATTGGATTTGGTGTGTTACTCATTATTCTGGTGGTTCTCATTTTAAATAAAAAAAATCTGGAAGCTTTTATTGAAAATAAATTTGGCAAATATTCAGATACAAAGATTTTTCAATTTCTGGAAAATTTGATCCACGGCCTGGTTGCTTTAAAAAGGAATCCTTACACTGTGGTAATTTTAGCCCAGTCGCTTTTGATCATGGTCGTCAACATCTTTTTCTTCTGGGTAATCGGACTCATTTTTGGGAATTATCTCGCTCTGTCTGCTGTATTATTGATCTATTTTGTGACCAGTGCTGTAATCGCTGTACCCTCTTCACCGGGCTATGTCGGGACATACCATGCTGGAGCAATTGGTATTTTGCAGGTTTTAGGTTTTGGCCTGTCCGAAGCTCAAGCCCTGGCAGTAATTATGCACGCAGCCGGATTCATTCCCCTGACAATTATTGGCGGTATTTATTTTATGAAGTATCACATTAATATTAATGAGTTTGAAAAAGAAAGTGTGGTCAAAAAGGAACAATCCGGAGATTTATCGAAATAAAATATGAACTATAGAATGTCAAAAAAAGGCAGTTAAGATTTAATTGGAATTAATTTTGCACTATTTTAGGTGATTTGTAATGGTTTCAAGCCATTTATTATATTGACAATGATAAAAATTGTTAATATCTTTACTGTCTGTAAAGCAGGACGTTAATTTAAAATTAAAGGTGGTGAATTTAACAAATGGTTCAAGTTAAAGTAAGAGAAAATGAAAATTTAGGAAGAGCATTAAGAAGATTTAAGAAAAAGTTCGAAAAAGAGGGCGTACTCAAGGCAATTAAGAAGAATTCCTATTATATTAAGCCTACAGAAAAACGTCGTCTGAAACGCGCTAAAGCAATTAAGCGTTTGAAGAAATTGGAACGTAAGAGGGATAAAATCAGAGAGAAGCGTTTACGTAGAAAATAAACCGGTTGAACCTCTTTCAACACAACAATTTTAATTATAAGATAAAAAGGTCTATTGTATGTTAATAGAAAGCCTTTCAGGTGTGCGAGCACATGATAAAGAATTAACCAGTGATTTTGTCCGCGCCTATGCAGTTGCTTTTAGTCAACTTGTCAAGGCCAAAAGAATAGTGATCGGACGCGATCCCCGTGAAAGTGGCAAAAAAATAGTCAAAGAGATCAAAAAAGCTCTTCTAGAACAAGGTATAGATGTTATCGATATCGGAGTCTGTCCAACTCCAACTGTGCAATTTAACACTCACTATCATATTGCTCAGGGTGGCATTTCTGTGACAGCCAGCCACAATCCATTACCCTGGAATGGATTGAAATTTATTGACAATCAGGGCATGTTTCTGGATCCGGAAAAAGTGGAAACGCTTATAGAAAAACGGAAAGATGTAGAAAATAATTTTCCCGCTCCTGTGGACGAAGAAGGCGAGTTGAGTAAGGATGACGGAATTAAAAACCATATTGAATCCCTGCTTACTCTACCCTACCTCAATGTTGACCGTATCAAAGAAAAGAAATTCAAGGTTGCTTTTGATGGAGTTAATGGCGCTGGATACAGTGCTATTCCTCAACTTTTGGAAGAGTTGGGTTGTGAAGTTGTGACAATTAATTGTGATGCAGATGAGGAATTTCCCCGTGATCCGGAGCCCTCACCTGAAAAGCTTTCCGATCTGGAGGATCTGGTGGAAAAGGAAAGTGCTGATATTGGCTTTGCAGTTGATGCTGATGCAGACAGATTGGCCATTGTTACAGAAAAAGGTGAAGCAACTTCTGAAGAGATGACTCTGGTACTGGTAGCCAAATTGGTTCTGTCCAAAGCCATTTCCGCTGATAAAAAAATTGTCACCAATCTTTCTACTACCCGTGCTCTTGATGATATTGCTGAAGAATTTGACGGGCAGGTCATTCGGACTCCTGTTGGAGAAATCAATGTTGTCAAAACCATGCATGAAGAGAATGCCCTCATGGGTGGTGAAGGTAATGGCGGCGTAATTATTACAAATTCTCATCGTGGACGGGATTCTTTGACCGGTGTAGCTCTCATTTTGCAGCTACTGGCTGAAGAAGATAAAAAAGTTTCCAGCATTTTATCGGATATTAAGCAGTATGTGATGATCAAACAGAAAGTTGAACGTGGCGATCTGGAACTCAATGAAGAGATCATTGAAAAATTGAAAGAAATTCGTGAGCCTGAAGAAGTCACAACCAGTGATGGTGTAAAACTCGACTTTGAGGAAGGCTGGGCCCATATCCGTGAATCCAATACTGAACCAATTTTCCGTATCTATGCTGAAGGAAAAGATGAGAAGGCTGCCAAAAAGATCATTCAGCCTTATATTAAATTTTTCAAAGACATGCAATCATAAACATTCAGGGAAATGTTTTGACAGATAGCTCCAGATCTGAAATCAATGTGAATATGGATAACATTGCCGGATTTGTAGATCATACTAATCTACATCCCGATGCCAGCCAAAAGGATATTGAAAAATTATGCAAAGAAGCCCTGCAATGGGAAACAGCCTCGGTTTGTGTCAATCCTCATTATGTTTCCTTATGTGATCAACTCCTGGAAGGATCAAGCGTTGAAGTCTGCACTGTGATTGGTTTCCCTTTAGGTGCAAATTTATCAGCAGTCAAGGCTTTTGAAGCAGAACAGGCTCTGGCTGATGGTGCTGATGAACTCGATATGGTCATGAATATAGGAGCTTTGAAATCCGGTCAGGAAAAATTAGTACTGGAAGATATACAAGCGGTTAAAAATGCAGCTCAGGATAAAATATTGAAAGTGATTCTGGAAACAGCTTTGCTAACTAAGGATGAAATAATCAAATCCTGCCAGCTGGCCTGTGATGCTGGTGCTGATTTTGTTAAGACATCAACAGGCTTTGCCGATCAGGGCGCTACGGTTGAAAATGTTAAATTGATGTCCAAAACAGTTGCCGGTAGAGCCAGGGTCAAAGCAGCCGGTGGCATTCGTAATTATGAAACAGCCCTGAAAATGATCAAAGCCGGTGCCAGCAGGATAGGTGCAAGTTCAACCGCCCAAATAGTTGCCGGTCCCGGTCAATAGATTCTTGCGATTGTAAAGTTATATCGTAGTTTGAAATAATCTTAATTTAAAGTGGATAGTAATGAAGAAGATTATTGCAGTGGCAAATCAAAAAGGAGGGGTCGGGAAAACAACTACTGCTGTAAATCTTGCAGCCGGACTAGGAGTTTCCGAGATTCCCACCCTTTTGATAGATATGGATCCTCAGGCTAATGCTACCCAGGGTTGCGGTGTTGATAATAATAGCAAAAAAACAACCTATGAAGTTCTCATAAATGATTCAGATATTAATTCTGCTATTGCAGAAACTGAAATCCCCTATCTTGATGTTATTCCCTCGAGCCCTCGCCTTGTGGGAGCAGAAATTGAAATGGTTTCTGAACTCAGCCGGGAGTATTTTTTAAAAGGTAAGATTGAAGAACTCACTGATGAATATGAATATGTTATCATTGACTGTCCACCTTCTCTGGGATTGCTGACGGTCAATAGTCTAACTGCTTCAGATTCTGTTTTAATTCCCATTCAGTGCGAATATTATGCAATGGAGGGGCTGGGGCAGCTTCTTAATACTGTTCGACTTGTCCAAAAAAATTTAAATAAAGACCTCCAGATTGAAGGCGTCCTCCTGACTATGTTTGATACCAGATTAAGATTGTCCAATGAAGTTGCTGATGAACTTTCAGAACATTTTCAGGATAAATTATATAAATCCAAAATTAGGAGAAACGTTCGATTGGGAGAATCGCCCAGCCATGGTAAACCGATAATTTTATATGATGCATCATCAATTGGTGCTCAAGATTATATGGATTTTGTAGGAGAATTTTTAGAAAATGACAGCCAAGAAAAAAAATAGATTAGGAAAAGGTTTAGGTGCAATAATTCCGGAAAATATAGAAGAAGTTCCGGAGGATGTCGAGGAAGCGACCCGTAAAGTCGCCGATATTCCTCTTGATATGATCATTGCCAACAAACATAATCCCCGCAAAGAATTTAATGAAGTGGCTATGGAGGAGTTGCGCAGCTCTATAGAGCAGCACGGTGTAATCCAGCCAATTACAGTTCGAAAAAGTGAAGATGAAAAAGGCTTTGAGTTAATTGCCGGAGAACGACGCCTCAAAGCTACTAAAGATCTGGGCATGGAGAAAATCCCTGCTTATGTACTGCCCATAAAAACTGAAGTTGAAATGCTAGGATTGGCTTTGATTGAGAATGTGCAGCGAGAAGATCTTAACCCTATTGAGGAAGCCGAAGCCTATATGATGCTGGCCGAAAAATTTGACCTTTCTCACAAGGAGGTCGCAAAAAGTGTGGGCAAAAGCCGAACAACAATTTCCAATGCTTTACGTTTGCTCGACCTTCCCGATCAGATAAAAAAAGACCTACGCAATGGTGAATTGCGAGCCGGACACGCCCGTCCTATCTTAAAAATTGAAGACAAAGAGAAACAAAAAACACTCTGGCAAAAGATCAAGAAAAGAAATCTTAGTGTCCGTGAAGTTGAAAAATTAGCCCGCCAGATAAAAAACAGTAAAAAAACAAAAAAGCCGCCTAAAAAGACCAAAAAGAAGAAAAAACCTCCTTATATAAAAGAATTTGAAGAACGGGCCATGCATGCAGTCGATGCAAAAGTTCGAGTTCGGGGAACCACAGACAAGGGAAAACTGGAAATTGAATATTATTCCAGTGATGATTTAAACAGACTCATGGAACTCATCGATTCACTTGGGTAAGTTATGAAAAAAGACAAATATACTGTCCATATTGTCTCAGACGCATCTGATAAACATTATAGTTTTCAGCTGAGAGCAAAATTTGTAAAAATAGCAGCTTCTCTCCTTGTTGTCCTATTCGTCCTCACTATTATCTCAGAGATAATTTTTATCCCGCGAGCACTCAAATATTCAGAATTAAAAAAAGAAAATGAACAACTGATTCAGGCTAAACTCAAGATAGCCAAGATCATCAATGATTATAACCGGATTGTGCAGATGGATAGCTATATCAGAGAAGTGCTGGGGTCGGATATTGTTATTGAAGATGAAAATATGCCCACTCCAGAGCAAAAACCTGTTCAGGATTCTATTCGTATATCCTATCTGGATAATTTGCCTGTTTTTGAGCCTGTTGATGGCTATGTGACCCAGAAATATAAGCAGAAAAATTTTTTCGCACGGGATAATCATTATGGAATTGATATTGCGGCTGAAGTTGGAGAGCCGATCAAAGCCTCGGCCTCGGGCATTGTTATTTTTAATGGCTGGACTCCCCGCTACGGTTATATGATCATAATTTCTCACTCTGATGGATATTTCACTGTTTACAGTCACAATAAAAAGAATATCGTTCAAACTCATCAACATGTAGAAAGAGGTGAAGTTATCGGTTTTGTAGGCAATACAGGGGTTAGTGACGGTCCTCATCTCCATTATGAAATCTGGAAAGATGGACGCCCCATCGATCCATTAAAACTTGTCTATGCCTATAAGGATGTGGACATTTCTAATGAAAATGAATAAATAATCAGGTAGGGATATGTGGAACCGCAAAAAGAAAAAAAGCAAAAAGGGAAAAAGTATTATGAATTCGAGCACAGCGGATAAGGTTAACACAATTATCGGGGAAGAAACACAATTAAACGGAAATATTGATCATAAAGGTAGTATCGTTGTTTATGGTAAAGTCAAGGGTAACATCAGCACTAACGCTTCTATTACAGTTGGCAAAGAAGGCTCTGTAGAAGGCGATCTGGTTGGAAAAAACATCACCCTCTCCGGTCAGGTTAATGGCAATGTGACTGCTAAAAGTAAGTTGACTCTCAAAAAGAAAGCCTGTCTTTTAGGTGATGTAAAAGCTCAAAAAATTGTCATTGATGATGGAGCCACCTTTGAGGGGAAATGTGATATGAATATGAGCAAAACTTCAACTTCGAGTGAAGAGAGTAAATGATCATTTTAAGTCAAATTCTGTATCGGACCCGGGAACACTCCTTTAATTAATTAAAACAAAACTGTGCTTTATAAAACTCAAGAGATGGTTTTATTTAATTTTTATTAGAATTAATTTATTTTATTAACCCGGTAGGTAAAATCATGAATCTGGAAAAATTGTTAGACGAAGATCTCATCAAATTAGAGGCAACAGCCAGAGACAAAGAGGAGGTTCTCAAAAAAATTGCTGCTCTGGCAAAAAAATCAAAACTACTCAAAGATTTCGAAGAACAGGAAATTTATGAAAAATTAAAGTCCCGTGAAGATATCAGTACTACCGGTTTTGGCGAAAGTATCGCTATTCCCCATTGTCCTCTGGAAGGCCTTTCTAATTTTGTGATTGGCGCACTGGTCGTTCCTGATGGAGTTGACTTTAATTCTCTGGATGGTCAACCCACCCGTCTTTTTATTTTTATAATTGTTCCTCAGAATAAGCGCAATCAACATATTCGGCTGCTGTCCAAATTTGCCAATGCGCTCAAGAATAAAAACAATGTCCAGGAACTTCTGGATTGTAATCGGTCAGAAGTCTTCCGGGAAATTCTGTTACGACAGATCGGAGTTGGTGGAGTTCGCCAAAAATCAGAAAAATACAACCAATTTACGATTATTATCCAAAATGAAGATATATTTGATAAGGTGCTCCATACTGTTGCTCAGGTCAAAGACTGCATTCCTTCTGTCATGGATTCTGAGAATGCCAGTGCTTTTTTATACAAGCAGCCTCTTTTTTCGGGATTTTATGATAAAGACGAAAAGCAATTCAGTCAACTAATATTGGCTGTTGTCAATGAATCCTATGCTAATGATCTGATCAGGCAACTCAATATGATTCTAGATGATTATGAAGATGATCACATGGCTTTTTGGGTGCAGGAAATTTTCTACTGCAATGGCTCCATTAATATTTAATTCTTATTTTCTAATAGAGGTCGAGAATGTTCGCTTCCTTATTCTCTAATGTGTCAGCCCTGTTGATCATCGGACTGATTACAATTTTAGGTTATTATTTTGGCAAAAATATAAAAAACATCAAATTACCGTCTATAATTGGCTATATGCTACTGGGCGTTTTGATTGGCCCGTCTTTGTTTGGCATTATTGATGATGCAGCTCAGGCCAATCTGGGCTTTATCACTGAAATTTCTCTCGGATTTGTAGCCTTTAG
>JAIPJV010000032.1 GCA_021734005.1 Fidelibacterota bacterium | reverse complement strand
CCTTTACCATTTATAAAAGTTGCAATATCTGACAATGAATTTATATCCCATTCTTTAGGGATGTATTGTTTTTTTGGCCCAATCCTAACTTCTTTATATCCATCATTCATATATCAATCCACTCCAATAATTCTAATCTTCCTAATTATCCGAATCTTTCAATTCATACCAGACATTTCTACCACCGCCTTTTTTACACTCAAATCCTTTTCAATTAAGGCTTTTAAATCTCTATGAGCAGTATCTCTTACTATATTGAATTGATTCTGGATATTAATTCTCCTTATTTTTCCTTCTTTCTGTAGTTTATTTAAAATCCATTTCCTTCTGGTATTTCTGTCTGATTTTCGTCCGATTTTCGTTCGATCTGTTCTTTTCTATTCAGTGTTACCACAAAAAACTCATCAGCGTCAATATCAAAGTCCAGATTGTAACTATCCATTGCCTGCTCTATTCTCTTGATACCAGACCCAATTCTCTCCACATAATCAGCCCTGAGCAGGAGATCCATCATTATAGGATTTCGAGGAACGCTTTTCTTGCCCAAATACTTCTTATCAAACAAGAGATTACCAGGATTTGATATTTCTACTCTATTATGATAAATATCTACCTGAACATGAGCAGTTGAAAAGTAATCCCTATGCACCATAGCATTGATCAGAACCTCTCGCAATGCTTCTTCAGGCAGTTCCAGCCGTTCAGTGCGTTCCTTTTTGATAATATATTCAGTATTCAATTTATTATATAGGTAATTGAGTGTATTATGATAATTACTCAGGAAATCACCGGTAAATTCCTTTTTATCCAGAATATCTACTTCACTGGAACCTTTGTATAAAACACAGACTACTGTAGCATTTAGAAAGAATCTTCGCACATCTTTACAAAAGAATAAGACTCCAGCATTATTGAGACTCTCGTTGTCCTTCAAGGATAGATTTCTAAACAGTCGCTCTCTGGGAATCTCTGTTGACAGATTACTTCGCTCAAGGAAATTATTCAGGGCTTCTTCTGATAGATCATCTTCTATACTAAACTTATTATTATGCCGTTCACCAAAGAGAGGCTGGCTCTTTTTTCTTATATCTTCTCGGTTTACCCTCTGGGAAGTAGACCCGATTCGAAGGTAGAATTCATTATTAGTAGAGTAGGGTTTATTTTTACCTTCCGGAATATTAATTACCAGAACGAAGTGTTGATATTCTGTAGTGATATTATCAATATTGGGTTTAATGCTGTTAAGCATATCATTTAATTTGGCTCTGTCTTTATACTTATAACCAGTAATACTACCTTCATCAGAAATACCAACTAATATTCTACCACCTTTTTGATTGGCAAAGGCTACAATATCTTTGGCAATTGAAGGGGAGAGGCCTTCCTTGAATTCAGCCTTTAAGCCTTGACCAGTCTGAACTATTTTTAAGTATTGATCAATTCTCATTTATAACCTAGCTCCTCCAAATAACCATCCAATTCATCCTCGATCTCATCCCGCTCCTGTTCTATTTTATTTAAATCCTCCAGCACTCCTTCAACATCAACAGGCTCTTCCGGCTTTGTAGTATCCACATAGCGGGGAACATTCAGATTGTAGTCATTGCGATCAATCTCTTCCATATCCACTACCCGGCAATAGCGTTCCTGGTCTTCGTAATTATGATAGGCATCCAGTATTTTATCCAGATCCTTTTCTCTCAGGAAGTTCTGATTACTACCTTCTTCATAATCTTCCTCAGCATAGATAAAGATAACCTTATCATTACGATCAATAGGTTTATTTTTATTCAGGATCAATATACAACCAGGTGAGGATGTATTATAGAATAGATTGGAAGGCAGGGCGATCACTGCTTCTATTAAATCTTCCTGTAAAACCTTCTTTCTGATCTTCCCTTCTGATCTACTTCTAAATAATACACCATTATCCAGGACAACTCCAACTTTGCCTTTTCGATTACTACTAGCAAGCATATGCTGAATCCAGGCCCAGTCGGCTGAGTTTTTAGGTGGGAATCCATAAGAGAAACGACCATAAGGATTAGAGTCTTGCAGATATTCTTTAGACCATTTTGATTGATTCCACATTGGATTAGCAATTACTCTATCAAACTGTATTAACTTACCTTCTTCTGTAAACTCCGGATTCCGCATTGTATCACCCCGGGCAATTTTAGCATCCATAAGATTATGCAGAAGCATATTCATTTTACAGATACCCCAGGTATTCAGATTGCGCTCCTGACCAAACAGAGTGATTTCAGCCATGCTATGACCATTATCCCGAATGTGTTCAGCAGAATAGATCAACATACCACCAGAACCACAGCAGGGATCATAGACTCGCATATCAGGTTTAGGATCCAGGATTTCTACTAAGAGTTTTACAACCTGACGGGGAGTGTAGAATTCACCGCCTTTTTTACCAGCGTCATCAGCGAATTCTCTTATTAAATATTCATAGGCTCGACCTAAAATATCAGGGTCTTCCAGCTCGTGATTACCCAGGTGGTAGTCTGAAAAGTGCTGGATGAGTTCTTCCAGGACATGATCGGGTAGGCGGTCTTTATCATTAAAATCTATAGTGGTTAGTACACCTTCTAAAACCTGGTTCTCCTGCTCCAGGATTTCAAAGGCTTTATTTATGTAAGCCCCAATATCTTTAGTCTGATTCTGGATATGAGACCAGCGAGCTCTCTCAGGAATGTAGAAGTCGTAGAAATCGGGGTCATCAATGAATTCATCACCGTGTTTTTGTTTGATCTCTGCTCTTTTCTCTTCAAAAACATCACTGAGTCTTTTCAGGAATAGCAAACCAAAAATATAGTTTTTATAGTCGGCTGAATCGATACTGCCTCTTAGAATGTCTGCGGATTCCCACAGGTAGGATTCCAGTTTGTCAAGGGAAAGGGTTGGTGTCATAATTCACTTTCTTTTTAACTTAAATAACTTCCAATATTAATTATTATTCTTCACAATAAAAAGCCCCTGCTCAATCTTCATCTTGGGGCTTCAAGGGGAATGTGATCAAGCAGGGGATTGGTCTAGATTCTTTTTTATTCTATTAGAAAGATCAGTTATTCTTTCCAGCATATTATCATTGAGATAAGGATTTTGCTTGGCTTCTGATATTAAACGGTTTACACTTTTTAATATCTCTAACCTTTCCTGGTAGTTAACCTCTCTTTGGCTTCTCTGCCTGAGGAATTCCAGTTCCGATAGTATGCTTTTTTGTTCAATTTGCATAACTAACCTCAACCAGCTCCATGAATAAATATATTTAATTATTATTTGTTAGAAATGCAAGTGTTTATAAAGGGGTGGGAGGGCGGAGATCGTTAGGGTGATAGGTATTTTTCCTCTCAATATAATAATAAATAGGTTTCTTTACGAAGGTGTGGGGCCGGAATCCTACTGTATATTATGATCGCTGGATCCGATTTCTAAATATACAAGCAAGTATTTTTAGACCTATATAGCATTTCCCGCTGAGCCTAAAAACACCCCGCCTAACTGGGTAGTTATTGAAAAACTCCAGCGACTAATAGTAAACCATTACTCAAAATCTGTCCCCTGTTCAATCTGCTGTTAACATGACTGGTAATTACACCAGGGAGATGACAGCCAAACAGGGGACTGGGGTCAATAATATCTATTACTGTCTAAAATAGGAAAAGCCCCGTGCGATGGGTCTAGGGCTAGGTGTGAGACACGAGGCTAGTCCAGATCTCCAAAAACAGATAAATAACGAAGATTTCTTGCATCCCTATCACAAATAGGTAAGCGACCCTTTTCTTTTTCCGATACAGTCCGACCTCTTCGCTTGCTATGAAATCCCAGCTTCCGACCAAACTCCTTTTGTGTATAACCTAATTTAATTCTAATCTGCTTTAATACATTCGGGGATTGATAATATTTTAGAGGCATAATTTCGGGCGTGTCTAAAATAACTAGCTTGAATTTCTGTTCCAAATCTACTATTAAATATAGATCTTTAAACTTTTCTATAACAATCTTCATGGCTTCAATTTCGCTAGTAGCATATAGTTTTTTTACTATCTGAGATTTAGCTAGCTTGATTGGTTCAATATTTGTCATCTAAAGATTCTATCTGCACCTATATGATTTGTGAGGAAATCCTTAATATCTCTATATATAAAGGTTTCTTTGGTTTTAATTAACATTATCTTTTTAAATTTAAATAATGATATAGTTGTCTTAGGAATTATTAAGTCTTTAAACATAAAGGGACCGGCCTTATTATTTGGACCGGCCCCATCCAAAGATGACAATAATATGCTTAATTTTTAGAAATCATCCATATCGTCATCTTCTAGCGGAATTACATCGTCAGGCATGATTTCTTTTTGATTTTCGGATTTACTTAAGTCCTTTTTATTCTGTTTCTGACCAGATTTGCCAGTTATCTGAGCTGCATTTTTCCGTCCATTCAGACTTTTTTGGGCACCATTTTGGCTGAGCTGAAAGGTTTCAACCATACCGGAAAGCTCTTCAGCCTGACTGTTGAGCTCTTCAGCTGCACTGGCAGATTCTTCTGAATTGGAAGCATTCTCCTGAGTAACATCATTCATCTGGGCAACAGCATCATTAACCTGTTCGATTCCTTCGGCTTGTTCCTTGGTAGCAGCATCAATCTCACCAACCAGATTATTTACTTTGTCAACACCGTTTAAAATATCTTCTAATTTTTCGGCCATATCAGTTGTAATCTCGACACCACTTTCGGCATTTTCAATAGATTCCTGGATCATTTCAGAAGTGTTCTTGGCTGCTTCAGCACTGCGCTGAGCAAGATTTCGAACTTCTTCAGCAACCACTGCAAAACCTTTACCGGCTTCTCCAGCCCGGGCGGCTTCAACTGCGGCGTTGAGAGCGAGTAAGTTAGTTTGAAAAGCAATATCGTCAATAGTCTTAACAATCTTGGAAGTTTCATCTGAGGATTCTTTGATATCGTTGATAGCTTTTTGCATTTCTTCCATTGATTGAGCACCCTCTTGGGCAGAATCACTGGCTTCATTTGATAATTTATTAGCTTGGTTGGAGTTATCAGAGGTTTGTTGGACCATAGATGACATCTGTTCCAGAGTACTGGAGACTTCTTCCAGTGAACTGGCCTGTTCATTGGAACCTTCAGCCAATTGTTGACTACCGCTGGAAACTTGATCACTGGCAGCAGAAACCTGTTCTACTGCATCCCGAACCTGTTGCATAGCCTGATCAAGGTTTTGGGCAGCATCATTAATATCATGCTGGAATTCTTCGAGTTGACCTTCATAATCGCCTTTAACACGGGCAGTCATGTTCTTTCTTGCAATCTCAGACATGGTCTTTGCTGCTTCCTGCATGGGTTTGACAATGTTATCAATGGTATTATTAATACCGCTAACCAGTTCATTCCAGCCGCCTTCAAAACTTGCAGCATCGGCCCTTGTATCGAGTCTACCATCAGCAGCAGCTTTGACTATTTTATCAGTCTCTTTTAAAAGATTATCCAATATGTTAATTGTGTCATTAAAACTGTTTTCAATTGTTTTAAAATTATCATACTCAGACTTTGTATATTCATCCGCTTCATTAATTTTATACTTTTCAATTGTTCCTTTAGCGAGTTTACTCAATTTGTCTGAAAGTTTTTCAACTTCTTTTTCCTGGTATTTTCTTGTCCGATTTTCAGCTGTAATATCTTGCACAACCTCTATATGTCCAACTTTATCACCGCTAATATTCTCGATATATTGTGTATCAACTTTAAAATCCATGTTTGAACCAGGCTGACTAAAAAAACTGGTTGGTTTACCTTTTTTTAGCATTTCTATACCGCATCTATCGCTATCACATATATCTGCATTCCAGTGATTACATTTCTTACCGAGCATTTTATCTCGATTCAGGCCTGTTATTTCAGAAACAGGTTCATTGAAAAATATCCAGTTTTTATCCATGTCAGTTATAGAAACCGGAAATGGAATTGCATCTAGAGATGATTCGTAAAGGTACAATTTATTTGCAACCAGTTCCAGTGTTTCATTAATTCCGTTGACAATTTTACTATAATCACCATCATGTTTTGAAACATCTGCCCTGGTATCAAATTCTTCTCTTCCTGCTGCATCTACTAACATATTCACATCTTTTAACATACCATCAATAGCATCAATACACATATTAAGATTATTCTTTATTTCATTAAAATCACCTTTGTAATCATCAGTGATTTTCTCTGGTATGTCACCTTTACTAATTTTCTCAACATATTCAGCAGTAACATTAATCGGGCTTACAAACTCATTTATAATGTTGTTCATATTGTTAATGATTCCTCTGAAATCGATAATAACACCTTGATGGTCGGCACGATAATCCAGATTACCTTCAACAACTGCTTTTTCGATTTCTTGAGTTTGTTTGATAATACCATTGATACCTTTTGTAATTGATTTTGTTAAATATACTGCTACAAAAATACCGCCGATCAGAGCAATTATAGATATTATAAGCATGGTTTTTTGGCCTGTACTTGCTACTGACTCAAAATTTTGATGAAGGGCTTCAGTTTTACTATCTGTTTTTTCTTCTAAACTTTCAAGTTGATCTATCATTTTCCCTGCATTTTTATCTACTGTTCCCATTTTTTGGAGTCCTTTTTCCCTTTTACCAGAAACAAAAATATTTCCCATCTTTACAATATCACTAACAAACTGATTATGCCCTTTTTGAAGATTTTCTACTGTTGATAATATTTGATCATCATTTTTTTCCTTTAGTTTAGTTATAATAGAATTGATTTCTTTACCTGTTTTTTTTGCTTCATCTAAAGCTTCCTTATTGTGGGTCAAAGCGTAATCAGTGTAATATTGCCATTCCTGATTAATATTGCTCTTTAACTCCATTACTAAATCTGCTTGTTCCACTTGGGCTGTTTTTTTATCATCTGCCTGTACAAGATTATTAATTGAAGTGTAAGAAATAAAAAATACAGCTAGCAAAAGTATTATAATACCTGACAATCCAGACACTAATTTTGTACTAATTTTCATTTTTTCTAACATAACTTTCTCCCTTTTCCTATTATTTGAAATTATATAATTAAAAACTTATGGCTAATTGTGAATAAATTTTATCATCTCCTTCATCATTTAATAAGTATTCTAATTTTAATAAATTCTCTTTTGATATCTGATATGATAAACCAGTGGTGACGTAGTTCCTTTTACCATTAAAAATACCATACCTAAAAGTTGATTGAATCGGAGCATTTATAATATTACTTAAATTATATATTCCCTGAATATAGTAAGCATGATCGATGTTATTAGAACTGCTTACTAATTCTCCTGAAATATATTCTGATTCCAGTTTAAAATCATTGAAATCAATTGATATAAAAGCATCTTTCCTGTCCACCTGTTTAACATAATCATTATTTAAATGAACTGTATATGAAATACCGGTCCTTATATTTCTATATATTCTTGAAGACATACGAAATCCAGGAGCATATGCTTTATTCCCATACCAGCTGTTTATGATGAAACCATCGACTCTAATAAGTTTATTTTTGAACTTTAGATTGACTCCGGCATCATTCCAGCCACCATCCAAAAAGTTTTCTGATACAACTGAAAGACTAGTAAACTTACTGATTGGAGGATCTAAATATTCATATTCCAGTCCGAATGGGACGTCAAATTTTCCGATCATTAAGTTCAAGTTATTCTTATATAATCTAAAATTAACCAGACCCTCTGCACCTGTTTTTTGCTCCCAAAAGATGGTTCCTTCGTAACTAATCTTATCAGTTAATTCCCCAATGGTACCGAATTCTAAATAATTATATTCAAAATTAGCATTAGAATTCAACCCGATCACGAAAAAGCCACCATATGAAGGATCTATTGCTGCGTAAGTTGTAGAAAACGCTGTTGTTATGATTATAATAAATATAAGTTTATATTTAATAATGTATTTACTCATAACATTTCCTTTAATCGCTCTCTTTTTTATCTTTTACTTTACTGATCACATTAAAATCCTGGTCACTGAGAATCTTTTGTAGATCAAGCAACATTTTTACAGTGTCTTTGGTTTTAGCCATGCCTATAATAAAATCAGTATTTATGTCAGTGCCTAGGCTGGGAGTATCTTCGATTTCTTCTTCCTTAATATCCTCGACTTCAGAGACAGCATCTACAATTATGCCCATCTGTTCTTTCTCTTCCTCTCTTTCAACAGTAACTACTATTATACATGTTAACTCAGTCTGCTCTGTCATGCCCATGTCGAATTTTTTATTCAGGTCAATGACTGGATGAATTATACCCCGTAGGTTTATGACCCCTCGTAGATGATCTGGAGTCCTCGGCACTGGGGTAACATCCTGCATACCAATGATCTCAATAACTTTATGGATTTCAAGACCATAATTTTCATCTCCCAGTTTAAAAGTTAAATATTTACCGGATTGGGCTTTTGTGGTCTTCTCTACTGTTTTTTGTACCATTTTTGACCTCCTCATTGATATTTGAATTATTTACAATATATCTGGGTATTTTTTGTCAAATATTTTATATTCCTTCCAATTCAAAAACTTGCTATGAATATCTGATTTTCATCTTTTGTCATTTCCTTTTGTCTCCTATAAATATTATATAAATCAAAATATATTCCACGAAATCTTTTTAAATAGCAGAGGCCTCTTTTTATATTACAAACACATAATAAACAATAAAATAGAAACTAAATTAGACTATGATCTTGTTATTTTAGATAATTTTATGTTGGCATTTTTTTCCTCATACCCGGTAATATTTTAGTGGTAAACAACTTGAATGGTAATTCATAAGTTTATGGATTATTATGAATTTGAAAGTTTCCTGTGGAAATATTTGGATGATAATACTTTGATAAATTATCACTATATAAAATATTATATACCTTTGCAAAAGAGTCTAATACAGAGTAATCAGTTAGTTGGCAATTAAACCAGAAAATAACTGTGGTATTTGTTTTAGGATTACTCACCATTAATGAAGTAAAACCAGGAAAGCCACCGTCATGTCCATAAAAACTTTCCCACTCCATCCAACCAGTTCCATAATTAATTGGGAGAGGTATTTCTGGAGGCTCAACCAGATGATTGAGCCGATGTTCATGCATTTCTTCCGATAAATATTGACCATTAACAAGATGTTCAACATAAGTTTTGAGTTCATAAATAGTAGAAACAGCAGCACCAGCACCATGCGTCAAGGAAATATTATACACCTCTGTTAAGTTTAGAGGTTTTTCTGTGGTGTCTCCTGAATAGTAACCCTGGGAATGAGGAATCGGTATCTTTACTCCTGAAGATAAATATTCAGTTTTGGTCAGACCAATTGGTTCAAATAATCGGGTTTTCATCTCATGTTTTAAAGAATTACCAGTTATCATCTGAATTATTTTCTGGATTATAAGCGTATTTGTATTACTATAATGCCAGCCATCTCCCGGCGAAAAATAGTATTTCAGACTAGAAGCAAAAGATATTAAAGAGTCCAGGGGAAAGTAAATTCCAGGATCTCTGGAAAGCCATTCATTTATTTTCGGTGATTCCATGTACTCTCTTATTCCACTAGTCATATCAGTAAGCATCTGGATTGTTACGCTATCTGATTTGGGGAAATCCGGCAAGTATTGAGACAAAGTATCTGAAAGGCTGATTTTGCCCTCATCACACAACTGAAGTAAAATAGTATTGGTCATTGTTTTAGTATTGGAAGCAATTCTGAATTTAAGATTGCTGCTCATAGGAATTCCTTCTTCCAGATTGGCATAACCAAATGATTGAACCCATTCTAGGTTTTTATTTGGTGACCATATCCCGGCAACAATTCCAGGAACAGGAGTATTCACCTGAAGCGAATCAAAATAGGCATAGAGTTTGTTTTCTAAGATTTGATTTTCTTCTATTTCGTCGGATTCTGTGATCGAATTTTCACAGCTTATAAATAATATAATTACAGAAATAATAACCAGAGTACAATATTTATTCATTTCAAGACCTTAATTTATCAAATAAGGACGTCTTTTAATTAACTCTCATTATTATTTTCGGTAATTAATGGGAAAACTTTAGAGAAAATATTGGTTCTGTTAGTGGTAATTGCCGATTATAGTTTTTATCAATCACCAGTGGGCGTGAGAAGACCCCATACTGGGTATTTTTTCCTTTATGTTATATTTGGACTCTTTCCAATGGGTGGGGGCAGAATCCTACCGTATATTATCCGATCGCTGGATTCGTTTATTAAATATACGAGCAAGTAAATTTCTATATGTATCAGGATTTCCCGCTGAGTCCAAAAACACCCCTTCCAACTGGGTAGTTATTGAAAAACTCCAGCGATTAATAGTAAACTCAAAATCTGTCCCCTACTTAACCTGCTTTTAACAGGGTCGGTGATGACACCGTGGAGATGAAGCTAAGCAGGAGACTGGTCAATATTATCTCTGATCCGATCTGACAATTTTACTATTTTATTCCTCATGTTTTGAGTAATGTACGGATTTGTACCAGCTTTCGTAACTAATTTAAGTAATTTATCCTGAATTTCTGATCTTTCTTGATGTGTTCTCACTTCCTGGCTTTTATTATAGAGAGATTTCATTTCTTTTATTATGCCTCTATGTTCAATGAGCATAGGTATTTTCCTTTTTACCAATCCCCTGAATTAAACAAATCTATATATTTCTGGTTCTTACCTGAGTAATATATTTAATTATTATTAATTGAAAATGCAAGAACAATTTTTATTAAAAAGGAAAAGCCCCGTGTAAGGGGTTTAGGGCTGGGTGGGATACACGAGGCTAATCCAGATCTCCAAATACAGATAAGTAACGCAGAATCCTTGCATCCCTACCAGAGAGAGAAACCTTACCCTGTTCCTTTTCTGATATTGTATGGGCTCTCCTAATACTATCATAACCCAATTTATAACCAAATTCTTTTTGTGTATAACCCATTTTCGTCCGAATCTTTTTAAGAGTTTCTGGTTTTTTATAATGCTCTAAAGGCTTTATTTCCGGAGTATCGAGTTCAATAATCTGAATATATTTATTTGAATCTCGTGAAACAATAAAAGTACTACTTGATTGTTTTAATATTTTACTTACCGCTTCAATATCACTATTGGCTTCTAATGCTGATATGATTTGATCAGTTGAGGACATTAACGGATCAATGTCTGTTATTTCTCTGAATTCTTTATTTGTATCCTGGTGATTTATAATTACATCTTTGATTGAACTGTAATGATATACATTCTTTATCTTATCCACAAGAATCCTTTCGTTTCCTAAATACAAATTGAATGGGGAGCCTACTATCGTTGCTAGTGGGATTAGTAGTTTACAAGTATCATTAAAAACCTTTCAAATATAGAGATAAATTCTTGTAAAATCTGTGATTCCAGTCACAGGGTAGGATTATCCGGTCATTCCAAAAAAATTACCTTATAACCGGGTAGTTATGAAATCACATATCTGTTTAGTATTGTTTATAATTATCATTTTAATCTAATTTGCTAGTATTCAAATTATTTAATAAATATTCTTTCAACTTTTGCTGTTCAATTGGTTTTCCTATAAAGTAATCGATTCCAGCTTCCAAACACTCCTCTTTTTCCTCTTTTGTGACTCCCGCTGTAAGTGCTATGATAGGTATTTCTTGATTAATTTTTCTTATTTCGAGGGTAGCTTCTAAGCCACCAACAACTGGCATTTGAATATCCATTAATATTATTTCAGGTCGGTGCCCCTTAAACTTTTCAATAGCTTCTTTTCCATTTTCTGCTTCTATAATTTCTGCATTTGGTAAAACAGTATTAACAATATTCTTAGCCAGCATCATATTCATTTCATTATCTTCAGCAATTAGTACTTGTATATCTCTTTTAAGAATGTTCCTTTTTCTCAGTGGCTTTTTAATAGTACTTTTATCTAATCCTCCTTCTGAGAAATATCTTAAAGTTTTATATAGATCGTGTTGTTTTACCGGTTTCTCCAGTTTTCTATCAATACCATCCTTATTCAAATTCTTTGAGTTTATTTGATCAACCCCTGAACTATATAATAATATGATAGGATTGTTCTTTTCTAATTTCGATATCTTTTGAGATAGCTTAAGACCGTTCATTCCTGGCATATGATAATCAACAATAATAATGTCTAGATCTTGTTTGGATTCTTTATATTTTTG
>JAIPJV010000031.1 GCA_021734005.1 Fidelibacterota bacterium | reverse complement strand
AAGGCATTGAGAAGAATATGGTTTGAAGCCGTGTAGTACGAAAAGTCTACGCACGGAATTTTAGAGGGGGTAGAGGAAACACAGGTTACTATGAGAATGCTGTGCGCCTCTACTCTACTTGACCCGAACATCGAAAGCTTTATGATTTCCGGAATTTGAGAGGTTTTGAGCAAGTTTTTTGCTATTTTCGAATGTTCATAGTAAACCCGATACGATGTCGGTGAAACTAAGCTTGTTAGAGTTAAAAAATATCAAAAGCAATGTATTTGAATTTATAAGCAAAAAAATGGGTATTATCTCTTAAATTTTTAATAATTTTATAAAAATATGAAAGGGGTAGTCATGTTAATAAAATTTCTACACTGCAGTTTACTAATTACAATGTTAACAATTATAAATTTATTTTTTATTAACTGTGATACAATAACTAATTCGAATAGTAAAGGGGAAATAATTGATCCTGGATGGAATCCGCCATTTTTTACTTTAGATACTGAACCTGATTGGCATCCTTTTCAAGATACAATTACATACGTTCATTCACCTCGAGATAGTACATATATATCAAAAGATGGAATTTGGCTTTTAGATTTAAATACAATGCATAAGGAATTTTTAACAAAAGGTAGTGCTCCTGAATGGTCACCCGACGGTAACAAAATAGCCTTTTGGTATAAAGGTAATATTAATATAATTAACATTAAAACAAGAGCTATAACAAAAATTACAAGTTGTGGTGCATATTACCCAACATGGTCTTCAGATGGAAAAAAGATCTATTTTGATACAAATTATCAAAGTAAAAAAGGCGGTAATGTTATTTGGAAAATAAATGTAGGCGGTAGCAATCTTGAATGCATTACTAAACAGGGGACAGGGGAGTGGAGAGAACCCAAATGTTCTCCTGATGGATATACTATTTTACATCGCAGATTTTCATCTGCTAGTATTAGTTCTGAACTAACGTTAATGGATACAAATGGCCTTAATCCTGTTCGTTTGACATTTAATGATTACCCGGAATCAGGCTACGATTGGTCTCCTGATGGTAAAAAAATAGTATATGGCTACTATCCTGATAAAATGAAATATCCTGATTCATCGGGTATTTATATATTAGAAACAGACACAAAAACTATTACTAAAATATGTGATGGAATTGGATACCCAACTTTCTCACCGGATGGTTCAAAAATAATATATTATGGCTCATATAAAGAAAAATATGGTATTCTCTGGATAATGAATTCCGATGGAACCGATAATCAACCTTTAACAGTCCCATAAAAAGAAAGGAGAAAATTTTTTGTGGGATAGCATCAGAGAATTATATTAAATAAAAAAAAGGAGTTAAAATGCAAGTATCAAGAACATTTCAACAAAAATCACTGATTTTCTGTTTAATCATACTGGTTTCATATACGTTTGGTTCGGATATATCGTATCTAACCGAAGATGGACAGCCAATCAAAAACAATTACAATGATAGCGAATGGGTAAAAGATGAAATAATTATTCAATGTACAAAAGGTTCCATTTTATTGGATAATAAAGGATATGAAAGAGATGATAATGAATACAGACTTAGCGAAGTAGAAATTTCACCAAAACTGGGTGAGTTGTTCAAATCTGAAAATATATACACTCTCAGAAAGGTTTTTAAATCTTTTCACTCTGAAGATACATTGAATTTAAATAGTAATAGAGGAGAATCTCTAAATATATCTGATTTAACATCTTTTTTTGTTTTAAAATTTTCCGAGAAAGTAGATGTGTTAGAAAAGATCAAGAATTTAGAATCCAATCCAAATATTATTCAGGCACAACCAAATTACCTATATCATGTTGAATCTGCACCAAACGATTCTTTATTCAGTACACAATGGGGATTAGAACAGAGTACAGATGAGGATATTGATGCTTCTGCAGTATGGAATATTGAAACGGGAGATTATTCTATCAAATTAGGTATTTTTGATTCAGGGATTGATTATACACATTTAGATTTTGGTAATGGTTTTGGTTCAAACTATAAAATTGCTGGTGGTTATGATTATTATAATAATGATTCATATCCCTTGGATGACTATGCTCATGGTACACACGTTTCGGGAATTGCAGCTGCATTCACTAATAATAATAATGGTATTTCTGGAGTTGCTGGAGGCTGGAGTTTTAATGGTTCGTCTGGTAATAAAGGTGTACAAGTTTATTCAATGAAAATAGGTAATGCAGGTGGATCAATTAATACAGAAAGTGCTGCAGATGCTATTGTTGATGGCGCAAATCCCAATGAATATGATATTGATGTTTTGAATAATAGTTGGGGAGGATATAATTTTGATGGAGTACTTAGTAGTGCTGTAAATTATGCTGCCTGTATGAATCGCGTCATTGTAGCTGCAAAAGGTAATGATAATACAGATTATCATCATTATCCCTCGGATTATGGAAATGTTATTTCTGTTGGTGCAACAGATTTAGGGGGTGATAGAGCAACTGAAGAAGATCCTGGTTGGTATGATGGTGGAAGTAATTATGGTAATGGTATTGATGTAGTAGCCCCAGGTACTAAAATCATGTCAACAATGCCAACCTACAATGTTACATTCAATAATATCTATAATGAAATTACAGATAATGATTTTAAGAAAGATTATGATTATATGAGTGGAACATCAATGGCAACACCTCACGTATCTGGATTGGCATCTTTAATATTATCTAAAAATCCCTCATTGCATCATGCTGATGTAGAGGGATTAATTTGTTCATCAGCTGAAGATAAAGGTTCTTCAGGTTATGATGATGAATATGGTTATGGAAGAATTAATGCCAAAAAAGCCTTAGAATATATGCAATCCCCTTGGGAACTTACTCATTACACTTCTACAGGAGGATCAGTTTATAGCAATACTGATGAATATACTATGCAGATCGGGAATGGAATCTATATTGTTAAAAGATATGAAGTTAGAACATCTGTAAATCTTCCAATTAATTATAATGAAGAAAATACCTATATTTGGGGGCGTGGACCAAACGCATCGACTGGCTGGTCAGCTGCAAATCCAAATTATCAGACAGATTATTGTAAAGTCAATTCAAAAAATAGTAGTACTGCGACATTGAAAACATATATTTATAAAATTTGGACAATAAGTAGTACTTATTTAGGCTGGTATCCATGTGAAGCATCTGATGTTGTATACGCTTATACAATCTTAGGAAAAAGAGAGCCCTTATCGGTATCAATATCTGGTCCCACTTCTCTTATTGGTCATCAATATGATAAAGGAACAAAGGCTCCCGCTTATCACGCTACAGGAACATGGACTGCAAATGTATCTGGAGGTGGTACAAGTAGGTCTTATCAATGGTATGAGATGTGGTCATCTGGTTGGCATGCATTGCCTGATGAAACCGGCAATCCCTTGACACATACAATATATGGAGATGAAGATTTTAATTGTACTGTATCGTCTGATGGAGAGACAGCATATGGAACAATTCATGTTGATTTTTTAATACCTCCAGATTTAGAATCCTCTATTCCTCAAAATATAGTATTAGAAAATAATTCACCAAATCCCTTTAATCCAACTACTCAAATAAAATTTGGATTACCAAAACAGCAGAAAGTAAAAATAGATATATATTCTATCACTGGCCAAAAAATTAAAGCCCTTGTCAATAATACAATGAATGCCGGATATCATAAGATAGAATGGAATGCAACAGATGAGAACGGTGCAAAAGTATCGTCAGGAGTATATATATATCAATTGAGATGCGGAAATGAAGTTTTTACTAAAAAAATGATTTTTACAAAATAAAAGATAAATAAGCCTTTCAGGAGTATCACTTCTGGAAGGCTTATTTTATAAAATAACTCTAACGGGAGTTTACACCGAACATCGAAAGCTGCTGTTTTTTCCGTTTCTGGAGAGTTTTGAAGCAAGTTTTTTGGTATTTACGAACGTTCATAGTAAAATCGATACGATGTCGGTGAAACTAAGCTTGTTAGAGTGTAAAAATGGAGGTGAAATATGTTAAAAATAATTTAGTTATTTGTAACACATAAATTATTAATAATAATTATAACACAGGAGGTTAGATGAAAAAAAGTATAATTTTACTTTTTTTAATTAGTAGTATTTTTGGTAATCAACGAGATTTTTTAACTTTAAATAAGTTAAAAAATTATGAATTTCTTAATAGGTCAAAAATATTGTTATCAACTGATAGTCATAAACTTGATTCAGCAAATTATTGGTTAAATTTTGGACTGGGACCTAGTTATTTTGGACCATTATTAAATTCAAGTATATCTTATAAGTTTAATAATAATATTTTAACTATACGGTATTTAAATGCGAATGAATTTCAGTTTAATCCTGGTGGTAGTGATTATGATAAACCAAAACTTAAATTTAATGAACTTGGTTTACTTTATGGTAAATGTATTAATTATGACAATATATCATTATCATTATCTGGTGGCTTTGGATTTTTAGAAGGAATAGAAAGAGGTGAGAAAATAGAAGAAGGGAAATATAAGAAAATCGAATTGCCTCAATTTTCTTTTCCAATTACATCGTCATTAAAATTAAATCTAACTAGTTATGTTGGTATTGGAGTATCATTTGTTTCAAATATAAATAATCAGAAAAATTTATATAGTGGAATAATAAATGTATACTTTGGGAAACTTTAAAAAAGGAATCATTATGAATTCTAGAATAATTAAAAATTTAATTTTGTTTTTATTAATCTTTACTAATATTTTTGCCCATGATAAGAATATTCATCAGTATCTTACAAGAGAAGGTTTTAAATTATTAAAGAAATCTTTTCCAACACAACTTTCCGATATGGAAAGCTATATTGGTACTACTGATGTATGGAGTGGCGGCTCTGCGGATGGGTCATTTGGAGCATTAAAAATAGTTTCGGGAGCATTTCTCGAAGATAAATATGATGTAGTTTATGGATATGGAATAACAAAAAATCCTAACTATAATCAATCTATTCCAACAAATACATTAATTGATATATTTGGTTCAATAAAAGAAGCACATACATGTATAACTCATTTTTGGAACGCTGATAATGGAGAAAATGCTTCCACTTTTTTGAATGATAATTCCAATTTTGGCTATTGGAGTTTTTCAATTCCTGAAAATGCAATGAAAAAGATGAGAAAATATGTCAATGGGAATTATGATTTTATTTGGGCGTATAAAAATGGAATTCAATCATGGACTTTTTGTGGGCCAAGTCAGCTTCATGTAAGGACAAAATTTAACATAGCTGGAGTAATAGATTTTTATAACTGCAATGAATCTTTTCAAGCAAATAAATATTTTGGAGAAGATGGTAATTGGCATAATACAAATTGTCCTTCTTGGGGAACAAGTTATACATCATTTCATAAGGCGCATGCTTATGAAGTTTTAGGCAGAATGTGCCATTTGCTTCAAGATATGTCGGTACCAGCTCATGTTCACTGTGATGCACATGCCGGACAAAATGGTATGTATGAAGATTATTATGAGAATAATGTGTCAAATTTTCACCAGTGGACAGCAAATGAAATATATTCATTTGGACAAACATTTATTAATCCATATAATGATTGGAATGATCCTATTTATTATTTAATGTACTTGTTGAATTAGGCAACAGATCATTATGCTTCGGGCCGAACAAATGGAGATAATAATTATAATTCATTTTGTCCCGGTCTTTCTCAAATAATTTCTTCTTTAGGTCTGCCTACAAATAAAACTCAAATTAATTATACAAATGTTAATAATATGCATAATAAACTTTATCCATTAGCAATTAGAGCTACTGCTGGATTATTATACTGGTTTGGTGTTGAAACTGGTCAGATACCTACCTCACCACCACCATTATCTGTTTCAATTTCGAGTATAGGAAGTAATCAATATAGAGCAAATGTATCAGGGGGAGGTGGTAGTTATACTCATTATAAATGGTGGTATAGAAATGATGATGGAATAATAGAAAAGGATGGAAGCAAAGCACCTCCAGTAGGTGTATGGCTTCATAACTCGTATTGGGATGATAAAAGTACAATTACTTATTCCCCAAGTTATAATTGGTCGTTAAAATGCAGGGTAACAGATTCTGATGGAAATACAGATACAGATATCTTCAGTGGATTATCAAGAAAAAGTATTAGTGAAAAATCACACGAAAGTCACCAAAATATTCCATCTTCAATAGTTTTAGGTGAAAATTCACCAAATCCATTTAATCCAAATACACAAATAAAATTCGGATTATCGAGCCGGGAAAAAGTAAAAATAGATGTATATTCTATTACGGGTCAAAAAATTAAGTCTCTTGTAAATAATACGATGAGTTCTGGTTACCATACTATAAATTGGAATGCAACAGATATTAATGGAGCAAAAGTATCTTCTGGTGTTTACATCTATCAACTAAGATGTGGGAATGAAGTTTTTACTAAAAAAATGATTTTTGCAAAATAATCTTATAAGCCTTTCAGAGATACTATTTCTGGAAGGCTTTTTTATTAAAAAAACTCTAACATTTTGCTGCACCGAACACCTACTGCCATGGAGAAAATTAATTGTGTGTCACATCGGACAAAAGTTTAGAGGTTGGTTCCGCTAAGATTTTCTTCGGAGCCGGTGTCGGTGAAACTCGGCTTGTTAGAGTAATAAAATATTTTTAGGGAGTTTACAATATGAAAAAATATGTAATACTTTTAATTATTTATTTTTATTCATGTGACATAAATGTTACACCAACAGGAAATAATACACAGAATGATAATTTTGCAATATATTTTCTTAGTGATACAACGTTAACAATAAATGATATCAAAGAAATTCCCCTAAATAAATTAAAATTGCAAAAAAAACCCTGGCTATCTGAAGATGATATTGAATATTATGATTGGTCAAGTCATTGTATTTATTTAAAAAAGTCTAAAACTTTATATTTTCCAAATTTAATTGATAATTTCGAAATTCCATATTATCTTAATAATAAGCCATATATTATTACAGCAAATAATGAAGCAATTTATAAAGGTTATATGATTAGTAATTTATACTTTAATAGTCATCCTCCTCTTTTTCCATTAATTTCTGAAACAGAAGTATGCCTTTATCCAAATGATATCTTTACTACGGATTGGCCTTTTATTTTTCAGGAAGATATTAGAAATAATAATAAAGTAAAGAATGCTCTTATTGAATCAAACAAATTTCATTCAGGAGTTCGTGTAGAGATTGATACTAATTATGGAATAGAACTTATTGAAAAAAATGATACAACAACTATTAAATATCAAATAGTAATTATTAATACTGATAAAGATAATTTATATATTTTTGATCCAGCAAAAGCAGGAAATTTAATTTTTAATTCATTCAATAATGGACCTTGTTTTAAGAATTTAGATAATAATATATTATATTCAGCTAATTTTAAATCACACTATGTACCTGATAGTTCAGAATATAAATTAGATTTATGGTATACACTAGTAAAAAGTGGAGATTCTATTAAAAGGGAAATAGAAATTGATGGTTATCCAAAAATGCCTTCAGGGGATTATATTTTTCGAGGATCATATAGTACACCATTTATGTATTTAGATAAAACGAAAAGGATAAAAAGTAATGGACGTATATGGATTGGATCTACACGTACAAGAGTGTGGGGGGTTGTAATTGATGAAAATAATGATTATTTGGAAGCTAAGATTTTTAATTAAATTTTTGAGAGAAAAAATATTATATGTTTATTTATAAACCTCCATAAAAAATAAGAAACATTGTCTATAAAATATTGAAATGGATATTATTCTTTAAAAAAGAGGAGTACAAAAAATGAAATTTAATAATAAATTTTTCGCAGTAGTTATAATAACATTACTTTGTGTATCATCGATTTTTGCAAAATCAGATCAAATATATAATTTTCCTATTAAACCAGGTAGTGAAGAATGGTCCAAATTTCAGACACATGACCAGATGCTTGAAGTATTACAGATCCCAGAAAAATACATTAATATGAGTACAAGTAATCTTATAGAAACTTGTCTGAATTATCCACTATTTCTTGATATCCATGCTTATAATAGCCTACAACAAGGAACCAGGTATATAATTGAAGATTTCAATGGATTGCAGATTTTATTAAAAAGAGTGGATGCTGGAAAATTATTATTCGATAAGTATAAAATGATTAATTGCCGCGATCTAAATGAAAAATGGTCAATTAATAAAAAAGGAGACTTTGTAAATGATTTAATCAAAATTGAAATGTTACTTTCACAAAAACAATTATTAACTAATTTTTCTAAAGATGAAAAATATAATCTACTAAAAGAATCATATAGTAAAGCCAAATTAATGATAAAAAATCCATGTTTCGAAATCGAAAGTTTTAACTCAAATGTTTTTTTATTGGGACAAATCTTATTATTAGATTATCCTGATAAAATAAAATCTGGATTGGAAAATTACTATTCAATTTTAAAATTTTTAGAAGGTGAGACAATAGTAAAAAAAGATATAATCTATCAAATATTAGTAATTACAGAGGAGGTATTAGGTGTTGATAAATCAATACTAGAAAATAGCAAGTCTGATTTTCTTCGAAATGATATTTATACACCAGAAGGTTCGCAAGTACAAGATACTTATGAATTTGACGAATACTCATCATCAACGAGGTCATATTATGATAACTATTATGAAAGTGCATATCCAAATGCTACACAGTATAAATTATGGGGAGAACAATATAGCACTTCAAGAAGATATAATTGCCATGGATATGCGTGGTATATGAGAGATGGTAACATAAATGATCCAGTATGGATGGGTGCAAGTTCATCAGATGCTGAAGATATTTATTGGGAAGATGGTAGTTATGAACAGGTTTCTTATTCCACTAATTCAGATATAAAGGTATCTTATTCTGGCAATCATTCTGCATGTGCATCGAATAGTAATAATATTTATATGTCAAAATGGGGAGCTATGCCTTTAATGAGACATCACAAAGACTATTGCCCCTCTGGTTATGGATCTCCAAATAAATTTTATGAAAAGCCTCCAGCTCCTCAACCTCTTTTAGTTACAATTACAAGTATCGGAAATGATCAATATAAAGCAAATGCATCTGGAGGGTCAGAAAATTATACAGATTATAAATGGTGGTACAGGAATAATGGTGACCTTATACCAAAAAACGGAGTAAAAGCTCCTCCAATAGGACAGTGGCTCCATAATTCGTACTGGGACGATATGACTATTATTACATATTTGCCAAGTTATAATTGGTCTCTAAAATGTCAGGTTACCGATTCAGATGGAAATACAGCTACTGATATATATAGTGGATTAGCAAAGAAAAATACACATGATTATACAAATACTAATTTGACTATTCCGAATGAAATCACTCTCTGTGAAAATTCTCCTAATCCATTTAATCCTACAACAAACATTAGGTTTGGATTGCCAAAAAGTATGAATATAGAAATCATAATATATTCCATCACAGGTAAAAAAGTAAAAACCATAGTTAGAAAGGAAATGTCAGCGGGTTATCATACAGTTAATTGGGATGCCACAGATATTTATGGTAAAAAAGTTTCTTCTGGAATATATATTTATAAGATGAAATGTGGTAATAGGGTCTATACTAAAAAAATGGTTTTTGCAAAATAAAATATAAATAAGCCTTTCAGGATTATCATTTCTGGAAGGCTTTTTTTATAATGAGCGCCCAAGGACATGGGTAACAAAAAACTCTAAGGACATGGGTTACAGTTTTTTGTTGTTTTTGCTCTTTTTTTTCTTAAAGAATTTCCATATTTATCTATGATTCGCATAATACGTTCGTCCAGTCGTCCTAACCATATAGGACCAAAGTACACATTCCAGATTTCATTGTCAACTTCTTCAAGACCGACATATTCACCAGCCAGCAGATGGCTCACGCAAACTCGTCCATTTTTTCCTTTTCTTCTCCAGCGAATGCCACTATTTTCACTAACAAGTCGCACTTCAAAATGGGCCGGATATTCAACTTGTGGAAGTTTTTTTGGTAATTTTCTCTGAGAAAGACTATAGATTTCAGCAGGAGTTTTCATATTGATACCTTCATGGGGACGCTGGTTGTTATACTCATTTTGAAAAGTATCGAACCGCTCTTGTTGCTTTTTTAAATTTTTAGCCGGTGGAATGATAGTCTCTTGCTTTAAAGTTCTGTGCATACGTTCATGCGAGCCATTCTGTTCGGGATGTCCGAGTTCAATGAGTTCTGGGAGAATCCCGAGGCGGATCCACCAGATACTGAGCCGAGAGAGCCTTCCGAGAGCGATAGAGGCGAAGGGGTTACCATTATCAGAACGGATCTTATTGGGTAATCCATATTCCTGGAAGATGCGTTTGAAAACTGGTTTTGCGAAAATATGTTTCGTTGAGAGTAATCCCTCACAAGCAAGGAGGTATCGACTAAATCCATCAGCAATAGTGAGCGGATAGCAGTAGATTCCGTCCTTAGTTTTGAATTGTCCTTTAAAATCCACAGTCCAGGTGTCATTTGGCCTGGTAATAGGGCGAACCGGTTTGCCCGGATGGAAGCGTTTCCTGCTGCGCCGCCTCTTCTTTATATAGCCATGTTTTTTGAGAATGAGATAGACGGTGGAATTTGCCGGTAGTTTCCAGTCGGGATGGTCTTTAGCAATTCTCCAGAGTATTTTTTTAGCACCCCATGAGTGGTGTCGTTTCCGTATCTTGAGGATCTCGTTTTCGGTTTTAGTATCCGTTTTTGTTGGTGAGTGATGAGGTTTTCTAGACCGATCGCTGAGAGCATCGGGCCCTAATTGGTAGTAACGTTTGATCCATTTATAGCCGGTTTTTCGACTGATATTGTAGCGCTCGCATAATTCAGTAACAGTAAAATATTGATTTAAATAATCAGCAATGAATCTGATTTTATCATCCATAGGTTTTACTTCTTTCCACGGCATCTTAACACCTCCTTGTTTATGTGTTAAGTTACCGAAAAGTGTTACCTATGTCCTTAGAGTTTTTTGTTACCTATGTCTTCGGACTGTACCTAAAATAACTCTAACGGGAGTTTGCACCGAACATCGAAAGCTGCTGTTTTTTCAGATTTTGGAGAGTTTTGGAGTAAGTTTTTTGGTATTTTCGAATGTTCAGAGCAAATTAATTTCGATGTCGGTGAAACTTGGCTTGTTAGAGTTTCTAAATTTTACAATAAAGGAGAATACTATAATGAGAAAATTATTAATAATTATCCCGGTAGTATTAATCTTAATGGAATGTGATTCTATTATAAATAGTGAAAATCATTCTAAAAAAATAGGAAAAATAGTTTTTACGGCTAATAATAAAAGTGGAATTAAACAAATCTATATAATGGATGATAATGGTACCAATATTATACAACTAACATCTATGAAAACCTGCGATAACCCTACATTTTTTGATAATGGTAGAAAAATTATTTTCACATCAGGGACTAAAGGTATATCACTGGGTCCTGCAATATGGATAATGGATTCTGATGGAAATAATAAAAATAATATATACTTATCTGATACCGCAAATAAACATCTTCCTTATTTAATTGGTAGAAGGCCTGAAATAAATTCATACGACACGAAATTAATTTATTATCTATATTCAAATTATAGTTTTAAAAATGACATCTATTTATATAATTTGGAGACCCAAAAAAATATAAAAATTACAAACCTTAAAGGCGATAACATAAAGCCCACCTGGAGTCCAAAAGGTAATAAAATCGCTTTTATTTCAGATATGGATTATCTGAATTTAGATACTTTACGTTTTAGACAAGATATTTATGTATTGAATTTAAATAATCAAAAATTAGATAGAGTAACTTATAAAGGATTTGTTGAAACACTGTTATGGGATCACTCTGGAAAATTTATATACTTCAGATCAATGAATAATAAAAGTGGAATATATAAAGTTAATTTAGAAACAAAAAATATTAGTTTAATTTGTGAAGATTTAAAAAATGGTAATGTTAAAATATATCCTCAGTCAATTTCAGAAAGTGGCAATCAGTTACTTATAAGCACCTACGCTCCAAATAATCCAGATAAAAATAGAATTGCCATTTTAAATATATGTATTTTGCAAGATAAAAATCTAGCTCTTTGCAAGAAAAAAGTGTAGCTGTTGCAAGATAAAATTCTAGCTGCATATTTACTTTCCTTGATTTTTTATCATTGAATTTTTCAATCGGTAACTTTCTCCAGTAAATAT
>JAIPJV010000030.1 GCA_021734005.1 Fidelibacterota bacterium | reverse complement strand
CCGGGACTGGTTCCTTTAGCCAGCAATTTATTTTTGTAATACAATTTCACGGGCAGAGAGATTCTTTTATTATTGGAAAAAATGCGAATTGATAGCGTTATTTCATCACTTTCCGATGGCTCTTTTGCATATCTATGAGTTATATTATGAGCAGAAACATATTTAATATCGGAATCCCAAACGCAGGGAAAACTTATATCTGTTTTCTGAAAGGAAACTGCATAAATACTGTGCAAAGAATCATTAACCCGGGCGTGTTGAGCGCGTTCTGTGAACCAGCTTTTATTGAGAGGACCAGGTTCGCCTGCCCCTAAATAATGCCAGCCCTGGTCCCAGACTTCAACCCAGGAGTGATTGCCTCTTACATAAACCCATTCAGGAACCCCAACAAAGCGGGCTGGAATTCCAACCGAACGACAGGCATCAATTAGTAAAATCGAGAGGCCGGTGCAAGTCGCACCCTGAGCCTCAATTGATTCATAAGGACTTTGATCCGGTTTAGGACGGTCTGTTGTATAATGAACACCAATCATATCCCAGATTCGCTTATTTAGTTCAACTGCTGCTCCACCCGGTTTTTCTATATTTTTAACAAGTGGATAAAACCGGCTATGAAAATCCCGACGCCAATTATCCCGCCGTTCATTGACATTAGCATAGGGTAAAATATAATTCCGGAAAATATCATCAGGAATTTCTTCACTCCAATTGGATTTATCCAGGGCTTTATAAGACCAGGATAGGTTCTCCTGTAAAAAATCTGCTGTTAGATTTTTCAAATCCCTTTCCGGCATATTTGCAACCAGAAAAGCCGCTGATTTTCTATGTTTTTTATTGATATTTTTAAGAAATTTTATTATTTCTGGAGAATTGCTGTCCGCTCTTTGAATAGCAAACTCAACATCTTCCCTATACACTTCAGGCATTTTTTTGATAATGGTCTGATATTTTTGGGCTGATTTATGCTTGTTGGTATTACATTTTAAAGCCGGAAAGATTAATATAACCATTAAAAATAGTAAGGATAAGAACCTGAAAAATATTTTCATTATAGGGCTCCTGGTCGGTAAGTTTTAAGCGAAAAGTAACATTTGAAAGTAAAAAAATAATTACAATTAAACAACTAGAAATTGGAAGGTAACTAATTATCCATAATTATATGTTCATTTAATAGAGGGGATAAATTAGTCAAGCTAATAATATTGATTAAAGGAAATGTAGTTAAAAATTAAATATAAAAATATGATGACTGGATAGTAGGATTGGAGGATGATTGGATAGGTGAAATCATTTTTAATAAAGTTTCACCTGAAATTTTAATTTTGTGGATAAATGAGGTGAGTTTAAATAAATTTGGTAGAAACCAGGATGATAAATTAATAAAAAAAGTTTATTGGACATTTTTGGCTCAGAATCATTTGAAAATTAATTTGTTCCCTTTCGGAATGACTAAGATAGAAAAATTAGTTAGAAATTTGAAGTTGTACTTTGTATATTACAGCCTATGGAAAAAGGTAAACTATACATGGTTGCCACTCCAATTGGCAATCTCAAAGACATAACATATCGAGCCGTTGAGGTTCTGAAAAAGGTTGATCTGGTGGCTGCCGAAGATACACGGCACTCCGGAATTCTTTTCAAAGAATATGATATTAAAACTCAACAGATCAGCTACTATGAACAAAATGAAGAAAAACGATCTTCTGAATTGATTGAAAAGTTGCTCGCAGGTCAGGATATTGCCCTTATTTCTGATGCTGGAACCCCGACTGTCAGTGATCCCGGGTATCGTTTGATGCAGAAAGCGACACAAAATAATATTGATATTGTTCCTGTTCCCGGGCCATCGTCTGTTATGACAGCTCTTGTGGCTTCCGGTTTTCCAACTGACCGGTTCACTTTTGAAGGATTTTTACCCAAGAAAAAAGGCAGGAAAACAGCTTTTGAAAAATTAGAAAAAAATCCCAGAACCATCATTATTTTTGAGAGCAAATACCGGATCATTAGAACATTAAATGATATCATCAAATATCTAGGCGATAGGCGGGTAGTTGTTGGCCGTGAAATGACCAAAATGCATGAAGAATTTCACCGGGGATTTGCCAGTCAGGTCAGAGAATATTTTGAAAACCATAAACTCCGCGGTGAATTTGTGATTGTTGTAGAAGGTAACTGGCGAAAAATGAAAACTAGAGAAATGGTTGAAAATGAAACAGAATAAAAAATCGAAAGTAGCCTTGGTTAGATGCGAATCCTATGATACCGATCAGGTTGAATCTGCAGTTAATGAAGGCCTCCAACTTTTAGGTGGAATTCAGGAATTTATTGATTCCGATGATTATGTTCTGCTCAAACCCAATTTACTGAGCGGACATACACCTGAGGAAGGCGTGACTACTCATCCTGCTGTATTTCGGGCTGTAGCAAAGGCGGCTCTTCAGGCCAGCAATAATGTCAAATTTGGCGATTCGCCACCAAAAGGCAATCCTGAAAAAATTGCTACTACTGCTGGATTGATGCAGGTTGCTGATGAACTTGGTTTTGAATTCGTCAGTTTCGAAGATGGTGAATATGTTTTTTACAAAGATGATCAGCAAACCAGAAAATTTAAGATCGCCAATCAGGTTCTCAAATCTGATACTCTGATCAATGTTTCCAAATTAAAAACCCACAATCTGACCAGAATCACGGGTGCAGTCAAAAATGTATTTGGTTGTGTTTCAGGATTAGAAAAACCTGAGTTTCATTTAAAATTGCCATTGACTCCCGATTTTTCCAGGATGCTGGTTGAGCTCTGTCTGCTTCTGAAACCTGATCTGCATATTATGGACGGTATTATGGGAATGGAGGGCGATGGCCCCAACGCCGGAAAAATGCGGCCGACAAATGTGCTTTTATTTTCCCGCGATCCAGTTGCCCTTGACACTGTCTTTTCCAGCATAATAAATCTGAAGCCTTCAAAAGTTGCCAGCAATTCAATTGGAAAAGAAATGGGACTCGGAAATATAGATTTTGATAATATCGAATTGGTTGGTGACGATCTTGAGAGTTTCATTGTAGAAGATTTCGATGTTTACAGGGGAATGGGAGACGAGCTCAAGCCCCGGAATCCTATTCTGCGAATGAAATTTTTAAAAAATTGGCTTTCCAGAAAGCCGGTTATAGATGAGCAATTATGCATAAAATGTGGCGAATGTATTGAACAATGTCCCACTGATCCCAAATCATTATCCCGGGAAAAAAACACTGATATTCCGGAGTATAATTATCATACTTGTATTCGCTGCTACTGCTGTCAGGAAATTTGTCCTGAAATGGCAATTAAAATCGATACGCCATTGTTGAGAAAAATCGTTGATTATTTTTATAATTAAAAGGGATAAAATATGATTTTTGTCTATATTTTGGTTAGCACTATCCTTTTAATTAGCTCAGCCTTGCTGGCTTTTAAACCGCTTTTGGTGAAAACGTTAATGGTTCAGTTGATTAATAAAAATTTGATCATGGTGTATGGCGTAGTGGAGATTGCTATGGCTCTGGGAATTTTGTATTTCAAAGGTGAGGCTGATTATAGCTTGATTCCTCTGATAATTGGAATTTTGCTTTTCGTTGATGGCATTTTGTATGTTTTGTTTTCAGGTAGAAAGGAAAAATTGTTAACTGCGCTTGTTCATATTCAGAGCAATAGTTTGCGTAAAATGAGTTTTATAACATTGCTGGCTGGCCTGGGCTTGCTGGTCTCAGGATTACCAGTTTTATAATTTATGGAAGTTCGAATGTCTAAACATATCCGGTATAATATACAAAATTTTAATAAAAAGGATTTACAGAATACTTTTAAACGAATTAAAAGGGCTGGATTTTCGGGTGTTGTAATTCCGGCTGCCCGCCCTTTTATTTCGGATTTAAATGGGGAATGTGAATTTTTTCCAGTTGATGAGTTAGCCTATCTAGCCAGAGAGCAGGATCTTGATCTTACCCTGGAATTTAACATTTTTGAATCCTGGTATGTCTGGAAACACCAAAATTTTTCTGCTCCGGTTAAATTCAACAACAGCCCTTACTATCCTGCTCAAGAGAAAAATTATTATCCTATTTGCCCTAATAATCCCCTTGCGGAAAAAAGAATCGAAAGAATTTTAAGTCTCCTGGAAACAGTTCCTGAATCGGTTGCTCTTTTAATCTCTGAAATGGGATTCCCTTTTAATTGGATGGAAAACAATCTCGATATTCAGAATAGCCATCCTCCCTTTTGTTACTGTCCTTTTTGTTTGGGTGAATTTTCAGAATATATTGATGAATTGGTAACAGAACCTCAGCAAGTAGAGAACAATTTTCGCTACTGGATGGATTGGCGAATTAATGTTATCTATAAATATTTTGTCGATATTTTTTCCAACCTTATTGACAATCCTTTGATCATCTCAATTCCTCCGCTTTCTTTGATTGATCTTCCTTTTGTAACAGGGCAAATTCCAATCGCCTTTTTGCGGGAGGATGCTAGAATAGCCCCTCCTTTGCTCCATGTTTCAAAAAATAAAAATTTTCGCTGGGTAATTGATCAATTGCGCCATTATGAGCTGGAAATGGATGAAAATGATCTGATTCCGATTCTTGAACTTAATTCCGATAAAGTCGATAATCTGGAGTTCATTGAAAAGCGGGGCTATCAGGACGTTATTTATGATGATTGGGATAAGTTCCTGGAACTATAAATTGTCATTAAGCAATATAAAATTTCTATTTATTTATCATTTAATTTAAGCATTCCATAAAAATAAATCTTTACTGAAAATATATAATTCGAAACGCAATTTTGTGCTAATTATACTAAATTGATCGCTAATAATCTACTCTAAAATATGAAAGGGCCGCTTACCGAAGCAAGCGGCCTTTCATATCGGAAAATCCGAAAGCGATGGAGTAAAAACTCTAGACCACGCCCTGGTCTATCATAGAATCGGCAACTTTAATAAAACCACCTATGTTTGCACCCTTTACATAGTTGGTATAGTCGCCGTCTTTTCCATGTTCTACACATGTTTTGTGGATGTTTTTCATAATGTTATGAAGCTTTTCGTCAACCTCTTCTTCAGTCCAGTTTAATTTCATGGAGTTTTGTGACATTTCCAGACCGGAAACTGCAACACCGCCGGCATTTACAGCTTTTCCCGGACCAAAGGGTATTTCATTTTCGTGGAACAGATCAACGGCTTCTTTTGTGCATCCCATATTGGAAGCTTCAGCAACAAGAGTGACATCATTATCAATTAGATTTTGGGCATCTTCACCATTCAATTCATTCTGAATAGCACTTGGGATTGCAATATCAACATCCCGTTCCCATGGTCGTTTACCAGGGAAGAAATCCACATCATATTTTTTAGCATAGGGTTCGACAATATCATTATTGGTTGCTCGTAATTCCAGCATATAGTCAATTTTTTTGCCTTTTACACCGTCGGGATCGTAAATATATCCATCAGGACCGGAAAGGGTGACTACTTTGGCGCCCAATTGAGTTGCTTTTAAAACAGCACCCCAGGCAACATTACCAAAACCTGATACTGAGATAACTTTTCCAGCGATATCTTCGTTCATCATACTTAGCATCTCTTTGACAAAATAGATGGCACCAAAACCTGTGGCTTCAGGTCGAATTAAACTACCGCCCCAGTTGATGCCTTTTCCAGTCAGTACACCGGTGAATTCATTGCGCAATTTTTTGTACATTCCAAACAAATAACCGATCTCTTTGCCACCAACGCCAATATCACCAGCCGGAACATCAGTATTAGGGCCGATGTGTCGATATAATTCCTGCATAAAACTCTGGCAGAAATTCATGATTTCATTGTCTGACTTTCCTTTGGGATCAAAGTCAGAACCACCTTTACCTCCGCCCATAGGCAGGGAGGTCAAACTATTTTTAAAGGTTTGTTCAAAACCGAGAAATTTTAATCCGCCTAAATTTACAGATGGATGAAATCTGAGTCCACCTTTATAAGGGCCAATGGCTGAATTGAATTCAACACGAAAGCCACGATTAACATGAATATTATTGTTGTCATCACGCCAGGGAACCCGAAACATGATAACTCTTTCCGGTTCAACCAGTCTTTCAAGAATATTTTCTCCAAAATAAATTGGATTTTCTTCCATAAATCCCCAAATGGATTCAATTACTTCTTCCACGGCCTGGTGGAATTCTTCTTGAGCCGGATTTTTTTTCCTTACATAGTCCATGAATTCATCTACTGATGAATATTTGCCAATTCCAGCCATTAAGACCTCCTTTTTAAAAAATCATTAGTTTGACAATTATCTTTGTAAAGACGTTAATTTTTAAAACAAATATAGTGCCATTAAATAATTAAGTAAAAATAAATTCTCAATTTAATTATTTAATTGCTACTGATATTATTACTTATAATTGTATATAGATTGAAGATTATAGAAATAATCTTGGAGGAGAAAATTAGCTTTTAGTGAATAAATCGGAACTGTTATTTTACCAAAAATATTTTTTTATAAATTTAATCTTGATGGTCTCGTAAAAAGTATAATCCCCGTCATTCTGAGCGGAGTCGAAGAATGGCTAACCTGTTAATTATCAAAATATTTAAAATAATGCAAGTCACTTATTTTGACGATAAATCCACTTTTTACGAGACCATCAAGATTAATCGGAAAAAATAATCAAAATACGGGATAAAATATTTCTTAGATCTGGGAATTGGGATATTTTTACAGACTATTTTTTGTTAATGACAAAAACAGTTCCTGAATTTAAGAAAAAATGGGAGATGAAAAATAAAGAGTGGATGATTGGATGAAAGGATGGTTGGATGAAAGGATGGGTGGATGAAAGGATGATTGGAAGAAAGGATGATTGGAAGAAAGGATGGGTGGATGGTTGGATGGGTGGATGATTGGATGAAAGGATGGTTGGATGGGTGGATGGCAGAGGATAGGGAGATTGGGAAACAAGGCTGCTTTATTTCCCAATAATTTAAAGTTAAAACCTGGCGCTTAGAACAATTATCCCAAAAAAAGAGATCAGTAAAAGAGCAACTCAGATTAATTCATAAAAATAATTTCATTTAAAGCTAAAATCCTTTAATATTAACGCTCTATTTCGTAAGGGTGGGGGCTTGAAACTTAGAGATTATAGAAGTATGAGAAAAAATCAAGGAGGTGTAATGCCTGTAGCCACTTATTTAAAGGAAATTGACAAAGACAGCAGTAATCTGATCAAAGCGCTGCAAACTGTCCAGAAGCACGAAGGTTTTATTTCCGATGAAAATCTCAAGGAACTTGCTGAGTATTTTTCAATGCCACCTGTAGAAGTTGAAGGTGTTGTCAGTTTTTACGCTCAATTTAAAAGAAGCAAACCCGGGCAATTTATTATTTCTGTTTGTGATGGAACGGCCTGTCATATCAAAGGTTCTGATCTGGTCAAAAACTGGATAACAGAGGAAACTGGTATTGAGAGCGGGGAAACCGATGACGAAGGCGTGTTTTCTGTTGAAACAGTTGCCTGTCTGGGGTGCTGTAGTCTGGCCCCTGTCATGGCTGTGAATGGAAAAGTGCATGGCAATTTAAGTAGAAAAAAAGTGCAGAAGACTCTGCGCCAATATAGGGAGGAGGCTCACAATGATTAAGCGGATTAAGGTTGGTACTGCTAGCTGTGGTATTGCTGCTGGTGCAGATGAGGTTTATGATTATTTGAGTAAAAATGTTACTGATCATGATGTAGTTGAGGTTGGCTGTATTGGTCATTGTTACGCTGAACCTCTTGTTGAAGTGGAAACTGAAGATCGTTCCTACTTTTTTGAAAATGTTGAACCTACTGAAGAAGATCTCAAAAACATTCTTGATGTGGGCGAAGAAAAACGGCTTACTTTTAGGAAAGAACGTAAAGATAAAGAATTACTCAAAGTTTCCAGGCTGGCCGGTCGGATTGTTCCTACTTCATTGCAGGAATACAAGGAAAATGGCGGATATCAGGCTCTGGAAAAAGCTCTTGAAATGGATCCTGATAATGTTGTTGAAGAAGTGAAAAATTCAGGATTAAGAGGTCGTGGTGGCGGTGGATTTCCTACTGGAATTAAATGGGGTTTGCTGGCAGCCAAGGAAGATGAGACCAAGATTCTGATCTGCAATGCTGATGAAGGTGATCCGGGTGCTTTTATGGATAAATCTCTGATGGAATGTGTACCTCATCAAGTTATGGAAGGTATGCTGATCGCTGCTCATGCAACTGGTGCTTCTGAGGTTTTTATCTATGTTAGAGCTGAATATCCTCGTGCAATAGAACATTTGACAACTGCCATTGATCAGATAATTGAAAATAAGATCAATGTTTTGAATGGAAAAGAAATCGGCATTCAGGTCAAGGAAGGTGCTGGTGCATTCGTATGTGGTGAAGAAACTGCTATGATTCATTCTCTGGAAGGCAAACGGGGTATGCCTCGCTTTCGGCCGCCCTATCCTACTGATGATGGCTATAAAGGTCATCCCACAGTGATTAATAATGTAGAATCCTATGCTAATGTGCCCGTAATTATTAGCGAAGGTGCTGACGAGTATTCCAAAGTTGGCACTGAGGGCAGTAAAGGCACCAAATTATTTGCTCTGGCAGGAGATCTGGAATATACTGGAATCGTTGAAGTTCCTATGGGAATTACTATTGGGGAAATTGTTTATGATATTGGCGGTGCTGAAAAAGGTTCTGTCAAGGCTGTTCAGATCGGTGGCCCGAGTGGCGGATGTATTCCTGCGAAACATTTTGATACGCCGGTTGATTATGATTCTTTGAATTCACTGGGCGCAATTATGGGTTCCGGTGGATTAATTGTAATTGGCAATAACCGCTGCATGGTAGAAACAGCCCGTTATTTTCTCGATTTTACAGCCCGGGAAAGTTGTGGAAAATGTACATTCTGCCGGGTAGGAAATATGCGATTGCTGGAAACACTGGAACGGATAACAAAAGGAAATGGTACCCAGGCTGATATTGATCTGTTGGAAGATCTGGGCCCCAAAATTGTCGATGGCTCTTTATGTGGACTGGGACAAACAGCTCCCAATCCAGTTCTTTCAACTCTGCGGTTTTTCAAGGATGAATACAAAGCCCATGTTGAAGATAAGGTCTGTCCGGCTCTAGTTTGTAATGACCTTGTGGAAATTGAAATTGATCATGATACTTGTATCGAATGTATGGCTTGCGTCAAAACCTGTCCCGTTGACGCCATATCCGATGATATTGAAGTTGACGTGGATACGTGTACAAGATGTAACAGCTGTATTGAAGTCTGTCCTGTAGATGCAATTTCACGAATTCCATTGAGAGGAGAATAAAATGAGTAACATAAAATTAAAAATAGATGAACAGGAATACAGTGCAGAACAGGGCCAAACAATTCTGGAAGTGGCTGAGGATAATGGTATTGAAATTCCTACTATGTGCCACAATGGAAGAATTAGTCAAACAACTTCCTGTTTTGTATGCGTTGTAAAAAATAAAGAAACCGGTCAGTTTATGCCCAGTTGTTCAACCCGGGTAGATGACGGTATGGAAATAGAAGTTGAATCCGATGATGTCTTTGAAATGCGGCAGTCGGCTCTAAATTTACTTTTATCCGAACATATTGGCGATTGTGAAGCGCCCTGTACTATTGCCTGCCCTGCTCATGCCCAGGTTGAAGAATATATTCGGGAAGGGAAAAACGGAAATTTCACCAAGGCGCTGGAAATTATTAAAAGAAAAATTCCACTACCCATGTCAATTGGTCGTGTCTGTCCCCGCTTCTGTGAACAGGATTGCCGCCGGAATGTAGTTGATGAAGGCCAGCCTGTTGCTATTAATGATTTTAAACGTCTGGCTGCTGATAAAGAATTTGATAATTATCTGGAAGATCTACCTGAATTGCAGGACAGCAAAGTCGCTGTTGTTGGTGGTGGCCCGGCTGGAATTTCTGCTGCTTACTATTTGAGAAGAGAAGGCATTCGCTCTGATATTTACGAAAAGATGCCTAAAGCTGGTGGAATGCTTCAGTATGGTATTCCAAAATTTCGTCTGCCCAAACATTTTGTTGACAAAGAGATTCAGCATTTTGATAAAATGGGTGGGGTTGATATTTTCACCAATCAGGAATTGGGTAAAGATATTCAGCTGGAACAATTAAAGAAAGATTATGACGCCGTTGTTCTGGCAGTCGGTTCCTGGAAACCGGGGTCAATGTATGCTGAAGGTGAAGAACTGGCTGATGGTGGAATTAAATGGCTGGAAAATGTAGCCCGCAATGATTTTTCAGCGGAAAATCCGGGTAAAACTATTGTAGTCGGTGGTGGAAATACTGCTATGGACTGCGTTCGAACTGCTGTACGTCTGGGAAGTGATGAAGTTTATTGCTATTATCGACGAACAGAAAAACAGATGCCTGCTGAACAAATCGAAATCGATGAAGCCAAAGAAGAAGGTGTGCAGTTTAAATTCCTATCCCAGCCTACAAAAGTTAGAAAAGAAAATGGCCAGCTGATTGTTACCTTTAAGAAAATGGAACTTGGCGAGAAAGACGCTTCCGGCCGCAGAAGACCGATTCCAATTGAAGGCTCGGAATATGATGTTAAAGCCGATACAGTAATTGCTGCAATTGGGCAGAAAACTATTGCTCCGGAAGGCAGCAAAACCAATAAATGGGGCGATATTGAGATAAATGAAGAAAATGGCTATATGGCTGACAATGTTTTCGCAGCCGGTGATTGTGTAACAGGCCCGGCTACTGTTGTGGAAGCCGTTGCTGCCGGTCGCAATGCTGCCCTGGGAATTGAGGCCTTTTTGCGAGGCGAAGAATATGAAAAGCCTTATGAGATAAATGTTAGCCGGGGTCACTGGCAGTCCTTGAGTAAAGATGATCTTGTGTATTTGAAGGAATTGACTGACCGTAAACGGGAAAAACTGGAATATATTCCTCTGGAAAAGCGGAAAAATAGTTTTGAGGAAATAACTCATACTTTTACGGAAGAAGCCATTGCCCGGGAAGGCGAACGTTGTCTGGAATGTAGCTGTACTGATAAACATGATTGTAAATTGAAAGACTACTCCGAACAGTATCTGGCAGGACCGGAAGCAATAACCGGTGAAAAACGAGTCTATGAAGCTGATACCCGTCATCCTGATATTATTATCGATCGAAATAAGTGTATCAAATGCGGAACCTGTGTCAAAGTTTGTAAGGAAGTGGTCAATGAATCGCTTCTGGACTTCCGGGAAAGAGGATTTGATACCAATATTACCACTGCTTTTGGAGAACAGTTACCCCTTTCCTGCGCTGATTGTGGTGAGTGTATCAAAGAATGTCCGGTTGGTGCTCTTGATTGGCGCAACAAGGAAAGAGCCCGATAGATTTCGATAAAACATCCGAATTAAAACCGCCCCTCATCGATAGGTGAGGGGCGGTTGTATTTATTATTATGAAAATATTAATTGTTTAATTCACGTCCATTCGCTTCTATTTGCGGTATCACTTATTCAATTCATGCCAGGCCAGAGCAGCTGTACCCATTACAGCAACTTCATCAGAAGGCAGGCCGGAGAGTAGAATTTTAACTTTGCCTTTAAAACTTGCCATCATATCATTTTCCATAGCCTCTTTAGTGGGATTTATCAAAATATCACCGGCATTGGCCAGACCACCATATAAAATAAAAGCCTCAGGGCTCAAAGCAGCAGTAAAATCGGCAAATGCTTTTCCCAGATAATGGCCGGTAATTTCAAAGGATTTTTTTGCAATTTTGTCACCATCCATGGCCAGTTCATATACTTTTTTGGAAGTAAGATTGACAGGTTGAATTTCACGCAAAGGACTCTTATCACGATAGTAGGCTAATAATTCCAGAGCTGTTCGAACCAGACCGCTGGCCGAAGCATAGGTTTCCAGGCAACCCTTTTGTCCACAACCACATTCTCGACCATTCTCATGAACTTCAACATGACCAAGTTCACCAGCGAATCCATCATGACCGTAAACAACTTCACCATTGACAACAAGTCCGCTTCCCAATCCGGTTCCCAGCGTTATTTCAATAAAATTTTTCATATCCCGGGCAACACCGAATTGCATTTCACCAATAGCCGCAGCATTAGCATCATTGGTTACAAAGGATGGAACTTTGAAATATTCTTTGAAAAAATCGACTACATTGACATAGTCCCAGTCCAGGTTGACAGGATTTTCAATTTTACCGGAATAATAATTAGCATTGGGAGCCCCAATTCCTACGCCGACAAGTTCAAACTGGGAATCCTCCAGAAAGGATTCCACATGAGTACAGATGCTGCTGAATAATTTTGCCGGTTCCTTGCCAGTATCCGTAGGAATGGAGTTGTGATAAT
>JAIPJV010000029.1 GCA_021734005.1 Fidelibacterota bacterium | reverse complement strand
GAGTTGGTGACGCCAATGAAAATCCTGATGACCTCAAAATGGCTATTGAAGAAATGGCCAAGATCTCCGGTCAAAAACCGATTGTAACAAAAGCTAAAAAGGATATTTCTGATTTTGGAATTCGTAAAGGAGATCCCGTAGGTTGTTATGTCACCTTGAGACGGAGTAGAATGTGGGAATTCCTAAAACGCTTGATCAGTATTGCTCTGCCCCGGGTAAAAGACTTCTCAGGATTGTCTGACAAATCCTTTGATGGTGTTGGCAATTATTCTTTTGGTCTTGATGAACAGATCGTGTTCTCTGAAATCAATTATGAAACTGTTGACAAAATTAGGGGACTCAATATAACCCTGACAACAACAGCAGCGACTGATGAAGAAACTTATGAACTTTTATCATTATTAGGTTTTCCTTTTAAGAAAAAATAAAACAATAGGAAAAATATGGCACGTAAAGGATTAGTTGAAAAATCAAAAAAAGAACCGAAATATTCGACAAGAAAGGTCAACCGCTGTAGAAAATGCGGAAGATCAAGAGGATATATGAGAAAATTCGGTCTTTGCCGAATTTGTTTTAGAGAATTAGCTTCCGAGGGTAAAATACCCGGTGTAAAAAAAGCAAGCTGGTAAAATTAATAGGAGAGAATAATTTATGGCAGTTACAGATCCAATTGCTGATTATCTGACAAGGATTAGAAATGGATATATGGCTGAGAAAAGATGGATTGATGTCCCGGCCTCAAATACGAAAAAAAGAATATCCTTGGTACTCAAGCATGAAGGTTACATTAAAGACTTTGTTATAATCAAGGACAACAAACAGGACCTTATTAGAATATATCTGAAATACTACAAAGAAGATGTACCTGTTATCAAAGGCCTAAAAAGAGTTAGCAAACCGGGGAGAAGAATTTATTCTAGAGCCCAGGATATACCAAGAACTCTGAATGGCCTTGGCGTTACTCTGGTTTCTACTTCTGAAGGTGTTTTAGCTGACAAAGTCGCCAAAAAAATGAATGTTGGTGGCGAAGTCCTCTGCAAGGTCTGGTAATTATTAACAAGGAGATTGATTGTGTCTAGAGTAGGAAATAAACCTATCGAAATACCGAAAGGTGTTAAATTAGATATAAAAAAATCCAGCATCACTGTAAAAGGTAAAAATGGTGAGCTGACTCAGGAATACAAGCCTGAATTTGATATACAGAAAAAGGATGATACTTTGGTCGTGGAAAGACCCGATGAAACTAAGTCCAGTAAATCACTCCATGGTCTCTATAGAAAATTGATCCTCAATATGATAGAAGGTGTCACCAAAGGGTTTGAAAAAAATCTGGAAATCAGTGGAGTTGGATTTCAGGCTAATATGAAAGGCCGTTCTCTGGAATTGAAACTCGGTTTTTCTCACCCGGTAGTTTTTACACCACCGGAAGATATTAAGCTGGAAATTCCGGAGAATTTGAAAGTGAAAATAAGTGGTGCAGATAAACAAAAAGTTGGTGAAGTTGCTGCCCGCATAAGAAGCATTTATCCTCCTGAACCTTATAAGGGTAAAGGGATTAAATATAAAGACGAACATGTCCGCAGAAAAGCTGGTAAAACAGTCGGTGTAGAATAAGGAGGAATAGCACAATGAGTAAGCGTTTACGGAAAAAAAGAGAACTGCATAAAAAGCGTAAATTAAGAGTGCGCAATAAAATCTTTGGTACGCCAAAACGACCAAGATTGACAGTAAGAAGAAGTAATAAACATATTTATACTCAAATTATAAACGACCTGACCAATGAATCGCTGGTTCAAGTTTCCGATCTCAGCCCGGAAGTCAAAACTGAGATCGATGATCATACAAAAGTTGAAATCAGCAAAATTGTAGGAAAAAAGATAGCAGAAAAAGCCCAGAAAAAGGGAGTTGAAAAAGTTGTCTTTGATAGAGCCGGTTACCAGTATCATGGTCGTGTCAAAGCAGTAGCAGAAGCAGCCCGAGAGGCTGGACTGGAATTCTAACATAAATATCGAAGAGGAGTAAATATTGAAATTAATAGATCCAACCAAGTTAGACTTACAAGATGAAACAGTAATTAAAATAAATCGAGTCTCACAGGTTGTCAGTGGTGGAAGAACTTTTGGTTTTAACGCCATTGTTGTAATTGGTGATGGAAATGGTCATGTTGGCCTGGGCCTGGGAAAAGCCAAAGAGGTCATCCCGTCTATAAATAAAGGGACTGATAAAGCAAAAAAGAATTTGGTCAAAGTACCTGTTATTAATGGAACAATTCCCCATGCAATCACTATTGATTACAATGCTGCCCGTGTTGTGCTGAAACCGGCATCCCCAGGTACTGGAATTATTGCTGGTGGACCTGTAAGAGCGGTCATGGAATCAGTCGGTGTTAAAGATGTTCTTACTAAATCACTTGGATCTAATAATGAACACAATGTAGCCAAGGCTGCCATCAAAGCCCTGACAGAACTGCAGGATCCTTACGAAGTAGCCAAGAAAAGAGGAAAGACACTACAGGAGATTTTTGGAGCATGAGTAAACAATTAAAAATAACTCAAATGAAAAGCACTATAAAACGACATAATAGACAGAAAAAAACTCTGAAAGCCCTTGGATTGAAAGGCCGTCACGACTCAGTTGTTCAGCCCGACAATCCTTCAATCAGAGGAATGATCAAATCTGTTAGTCACCTATTAAAAGTCGAGGAGGTGGAATAGTCATTATGGATTTAGATTCACTACAATACGCACCCGGATCAAAAAAGAACAGAAAACGAGTCGGCCGAGGAAATGGTTCCGGATATGGCACCACCGCTGGTAGAGGAACAAAAGGTTATCGTTCCCGTTCAGGTTCAAAAAGAAGACCCTGGTACGAAGGTGGGACTATGCCTCTCTATCGTCGCTTGCCAAAAGTTGGCTTTACCAACATTTTTAGAACTGAATATAAGCCGGTCAATTTAAAACGGATCAATGATCTTGATCTTGATGAGATCACACCTCAGGTGCTGGCCGAGAAGAACATCATTAAAAATGAAAATGTACTATACAAAATACTAGGCGATGGTGAAATTGAAAAAAGTATGACAGTTAAAGCACCAGCCTTTAGTAAATCAGCCAAAGAGAAAATCGAGGAAGCCGGGGGGACAACAGAAACGTTATGAAGGATCAGCTTCAGAATATATTAAAAATACCTGAACTCAGGAAAAAGATAACATTCACTCTGGGAATATTGCTACTGGTAAGACTGGGTACGCATATACCATTACCAGGTATCAATACGACCGCATTAAAAGCTGCTATGGATCAGATGTCCAATACATTATTTGGACTCTATGATCTTTTCGCTGGTGGTGCATTCAGCAGAGCCACTCTATTTGCTCTGGGAATAATGCCCTACATTAGTGCATCAATTATTATTCAGCTGCTCGGATCAGTAGTTCCCTATTTCCAAAAACTCCAGAAAGAAGGCGAAGCCGGTAAGAAAAAGATCAATCAGATCACTCGCTATGGTACGGTTTTGATCGCCACATTGCAGTCTTTTGGTATTGCACAGTTTCTGATGAGTCCCCGTATGTCAGCCCGGATTGGCAACCAGGTAGTTCCCGTTGTTCCCAGTCCTGGATTAGGATTTACCCTGTTGACCATGATTACTCTGACTGCCGGAACGGTTTTGCTCATGTGGCTAGGTGAAAGAATCAGCGATCGGGGCATTGGGAATGGTATTTCACTAATAATCATGGTGGGTATTTTAGCCCGTTTCCCCAATGTTATAATCCGTGAAATTACGCTGCTTAGCGAAGGTGTGCGTGGTATCTTTACTGAAATTGTTTTGCTTTCTATAATGGTCGCAATCATTGGTTTTGTCGTTCACATCACCCAGGGAAAACGTAAGATTCCAGTACAATATGCTAAACGTGTTGTCGGCCGAAAAGTCTATGGCGGACAATCGACTCACATTCCCCTTCGTGTTAATACTGCTGGTGTTCTGCCAATTATTTTTGCTCAGGCGATTATGTTTATTCCCAATACAATTTCTACCTTTTTTCAGGATAGCGAATTCATTCAGGCTGTGATGAGAATTTTTGATATTCAGCATCCTGTCTATTGGATAATTTTTGGACTGTTGATCGTCTTTTTCACCTATTTTTACACTGCTATTGCTTTTAATCCTGTAGAAGTTGCTGATAATATGAAAAAATCCGGTGGATTCATACCTGGAGTTCGGCCGGGAAAACGCACATCAGAATTTATTGACAATATTTTAACCAAGGTGACTTTGCCAGGATCTATATTTCTGGCTATGGTTGCTGTATTTCCATATATCATTATGAAGATCATGGGGATTGATTACCAGCTGGCATCCTTTTTTGGAGGAACCAGTTTGCTGATTATTGTTGGAGTTGGACTTGATACTCTCCAGCAGATTGAATCCCATCTCATGATGAGACATTATGACGGATTTATGAAAAGCGGTAAGATGAAAGGCCGCCGTTAAGTTAAGTAAAAAAGAAATATGATTTATATTCGATCTGAAGAAGAAATTAAAAAAATAGCCGAAAGTAATCGCATTAACTACCAAGCCCTAATGATGTTAAAAGACTACATAAAGCCTGGAATCAGTACAAAGCAGCTTGATAATCTGGCTGAAGATTATATCAGAAGTATGGACGCTGAACCTGCTTTCAAGGGTTACAAAGGCTATCCTGCTACAATCTGTGCTAGTATTAATAGTGAGATTGTACATGGCATTCCTTCCAAAGACAGAGTCTTGAAAGATGGTGATATTATCAGCATTGATGTAGGAGTGAAAAAAGATCAGTATTACGGAGATGCGGCCTATACCTATACAGTTGGAGAAGTTAACGGTGAAATTCAGAAGCTACTTGATACAACTCAGCAATCATTATACAAAGGCATTAAAAAGGCAGTTGCTGGAAACAATCTTTCTGATATTGGCCATGCTGTTCAGTCCCATGTAGAGAGTAATGGATTTTCCGTTGTTCGTGATCTCGTAGGGCATGGTATAGGAAGAAAACTCCATGAGGACCCCGAAGTTCCCAATTTTGGAGAGCCGGGCCGGGGCCCAAAATTGAAAAAAGGTATGTGCCTGGCTATAGAACCTATGGTCAATGTTGGAGATTTTACAATAAAAACTCTCGATGATAAATGGACTGTTGTTACACAGGATGGGTCATTATCAGCCCATTTTGAGCATACAGTTACAATCACAGATAATGGTCCGTTAATATTAGCAGACAAAAAAATAGAGGTAAATTAAACATTATGGCAAAACAAAAATCGATAGAAGCCGATGGTATAGTCAAAGAAAATTTGCCTAATGCAACTTTTAAAGTTGAACTTGAGAATGGTCATGAAGTCATGGCCCATGTATCTGGAAAAATGCGGATGCATTTTATAAAGATCGTGCCCGGTGACAAAGTAAAATTGGAACTGTCACCCTACGATCTTTCCAGAGGAAGAATAGTATATAGATATTAATAAACGAGGAATATTATGAAAGTTAGATCATCTGTCAAAAAAATATGTAAGAAATGTAAAATTGTACGCCGCAATGGCGTTGTCAGAGTGATTTGTGACAATCCCAAACATAAACAAAAACAGGGTTAAACAAAGGAGGCGAATTTGGCTCGTATTGCAGGTATAGATTTACCTAAAAATAAGAAAGCAAAAGTCGGATTAACATATATTTATGGTATTGGTCGCTATAAATCCGAAAATATTCTCGATGAAGTCAAAGTTGACAAGGAAAAAAGGATCAAAGACCTTACCGATAAAGAAGTTAAAAAAATCCGTGATTATATAGATAAGAATGAAACTGTTGAAGGAACCCTCCGTACAGAAAGGAAACTGGCTGTTAAACGTCTTATGGAAATTGGTTGTTACCGCGGCGAAAGACATAAGCGCGGCTTACCAGTCAGAGGGCAACGGACAAAGACCAATGCCCGTACCAGAAAAGGTAAAAAACGAATTGCAGGACGAGGACGCTAAAACAAGGGAGTGATATAAATGGCAAAATCCAAAAAACGGAATAGACGCAAAAAGCGTAGAAAAAAGGTTGGTTCTCAAGGACTGGCTTATATTAAAGCTACTTTCAACAATACAATCATTTCATTAACCGATTTACATGGTAATGTTATCACCCAATCTTCAGCTGGTGCGCTGGGATTTCGGGGTTCCCGGAAAAATACACCTTTTGCTGCTGGTGAAGCAGCCGAAGACGCTGGAAAAAGAGCCTATGATATGGGACTTCGCGATATTGAAGTCCGGGTAAAAGGCCCTGGTTCCGGCCGGGAAGCAGCTATTAGAGCCCTTGACAAAGTTGGCCTAAAAGTCAATGCTATCAAGGATGTTACTCCAATACCTCACAATGGTTGTAGACCACCAAAGAAAAGAAGAGTATAATTTTAAATACTTTAGGAGAGATAAATGGGAAGATATACTGGACCCGTTTGTAAACTTTGTAGACGCGAAGGTAAAAAACTTTTTCTGAAAGGCGACAGATGTCACAGTGACAAATGCGCCTTTGAGAGAAAAAAGTATAGACCTGGGCAGCATGGCCAGAGCAGATCAAGACGCTCTAACTATGCAGTTCAGCTGCGAGAAAAACAGAAGATTAAATCTATTTATGGTGTACTGGAAAAACAGTTTAGAAATTATTTCCAGAGAGCCGACCATGAAAAAGGTGTCACCGGTAATAATCTTATGAAATTACTGGAGCGCCGTCTTGACAATGTAATCTTTAGACTGGGATTTGCAGTATCAAGAAATCAGGCTCGCCAGATGGTAAACCACGGTCACTTTCTGGTTAATGATAGAAAAATTGATATTCCATCCTATATGGTAGAACCTGGAGATGAAATTAAAGTCAAAGAAAGTAGCCGCAAAATGAAAACTATCCACGAAGCAATGCAGAGAATTCGCGGCGAACATAGCCTTCCTTGGCTGATTCTTAATAAAGGAAAGATGGAAGGAATCTTTGTTCAGATACCAGAACGTGATCAAATCGATCTGGATGTAAATGAACAATTAGTTGTAGAACTTTATTCTAAATAATTAAGAGGGATTTTAATGGAAGCTACGGAAAAAATTATTGCAAGAGTAGCTAAAGATTATTCAAATGAAAAGGAAGGTAAATTCATTGTGCAACCCCTCAAGAGAGGTTATGCTACCACTCTGGGAAATGCAATGCGCAGAATGTTGTTAACTTCCGTTCCCGGTTCTGCTATAACTTCATTGCGAGTTGATGGGGTTTTGCACGAATTTTCAACTATACCGGGAGTTAGAGAAGATGTTTCCGAGATTATCTTGAATCTCAAGGAAACCAAAATCCAGCTCAACGAAACAGACTCAACCAGTTTGACTATTAAAGTCAAAGGTGAAGGTCAGATTACTGCCGAAGATATAGATAAGGAAACTAACGATATTACAGTGATGAATCCGGAGCATGTTATTTGTAATACCAACGAAAAAGCGGACTTTGAACTGGATTTAACGGCCGCAACCGGCACCTCCTGGAATAAGGCAGAAGAAAACGAAACTCTGGATTATCCTATTGGAACAATCTTTATCGATTCTATCTTTTCACCGATTGAAAGAGTCACTTTCAATGTCGATAACCTGCCAGGAACGAAACGGGGAGAAGAACTGGAAAGACTAACTCTCTTCATCGAAACTGATGGAAGTGTTACCCCGGAAGACGCTATGGATTATGCTTCTCAACTGTTGCAGAAATATTTCTCAATATTCTCTACAATTCAATCACAACCGGTTGATTACAAACGGCGTGATGAAAGTGAAGAGAAACGCAAGAAACGCAAGCTGCTCAAGAAAAATGTCGATGAAATGGAACTTTCTGTTCGAGCTCACAATTGTCTCAGTGCTAATGAAATCAAAACTATTGGTGATCTGGTTCAAAGAACTGAAAATGAAATGCTGGAATTCAAAAATTTCGGTCGGAAATCTCTCCAGGAATTGCAGGATAAGCTAAATGAACTGGAGCTTGAGTTCGGTATGGATATTAATGAATATATTTCAGAAGATGAACAATAGAGAGGATTTGAACAATGCGACATAGAAAAAAAGGAGCAAAACTAGGACGCTCAGTCAGCCACAGAAAGGCTCTTTTAAGAAATCTATCCAAAGAGTTAATCAAAAATGGCAAGATCAAAACAACCCACCCCAAAGCCAAAGCTTTGCGGCCTTATATTGAGAAATTGATAACACTGGGTAGAAAAGATACAGTGCATGCCCGACGACAGGCTTATAAAAAACTAGGTGACCGGAAATTGATTCAGATACTTTTTGATCATATTGCTCCTCAATATATAGACAGAAATGGCGGCTACACCCGGATAATTAAACTGGGCTATCGTGAAAATGATTCCGCACCTTTATCATATATAGAGTTTGTCGATTATGAATATCCGGAGGAAGAAGAAGCTTAATACCAGACCTGGTGAAAAATTTGGATATGAGTAAACCATTTCAAAGGGCAGTTACAACAGCTGTCCTTTTATTTTGTGTACATATTATGGCTAATTTTGCTTATGCTGGCTATCAAAATGCTGGTATGTGGGTGGTCAGATATCAGCTCAAATCCCGGCAAAATATTGATTCAGTTATAGATTTTGCTAGAGATAATGGTATTACTGATATTTTTGTCCAGGTGATAGGGCGCGGCCGGGCTTATTATAAAACCAGCCTCCTGCCAAAATCACCGCGAATTAAAAAAATTAAGTATGATCCTCTGGCATATTTTTGTGAGCAAGCTTCCCGGGAAAATATTAAAGTCCACGCCTGGATCAATACAATGCTGGTCTGGTCAAAACATCAGAAACCCTATGAAAATGATCATCCGGTCAACAAACTCCAGGACTGGTTTACTTTTGACAATTTAAATAAAAGCATACTCTCTGAACGACAAAAGACGCTCAAGAATAAAGGCATTGAAGGCCGCTTTCTCTCTCCTGCTGCGATAAAGGTCCGCCAACTCTACCAGAAAATTGTACAAGAATTGATTGATAATTATCCGATCAATGGCATTCACCTTGACTATATTCGATTCCCTTCACCTAATTATGGGTATCACCCTTTTGTTCGTGAAAAATTTAGATCTATGACAGGAATTGATCCTCTCTATATTGATAATTCTGATCTGCTGGAAGAATTTACTGATATACAAGAAACAAAACAAAAGTGGAAAGATTTTCGCTGCAATCAAATTGACAGCCTGATTGGAAATCTTGCTAAAATCACAAAAAAATACCAGCATATTCAGCTCAGTGCTGCAGTAAAACCCGATCCCGTTGAGGCCCGCAATAAATATTTCCAGGATTGGGAAGAATGGCTAAGGAAAGGCCTCATCGATTTTGTAGTGGCTATGAATTATACAAGCGATAATCAGGAGTTTGGCCGAATCGTTAAACACATTAAAAAAAGACAAATTAAAGACAAAGTCTGGATGGGAATCGGCACCTACAACCAAAATCCGGTTATGACTGATCGACAATTTAACCTCTGTATTCAGGACAATTATAAAGGTGTCGTCTTCTTTTCATATAAAAGTCTTATTGATAAAAATCTCTACGTTAAGAAATATGGTCTGGATTAATGGTAAAAAAGATACTTTTAACGGCTGCTACGAGCAAAGAAATTAAGATTTTGCGGGATTTGCCTGCTGACAAATTTGAACTGGATTTTTTGATAACCGGGATTGGTTTTGAAAAATCTCGCACCAGTTTGAAAGGAGTCAATTTAAAGGATTATCAGGCTATCATTAATGTTGGGCTGGCGGGAGGATTAATCCCTGAAATCGAAAAAAGCCAAATAATTCTGCCCTCAGTGTTTTACTGGGAAGGACATGACAAAGAAAGCGCAGTCACTCCATCTCGCCATCTATTCAATAAATGTGATTGGCCTGAGATCAAATCTACCCGGCCTCTGGTAACGACAAGGCAAGTTATCGATGGTCGTAAGAAAAAGGAGACAATTCTGGAGCAATTTCCCAAAGCCGGAGCAGTTGATATGGAGGCCTATCTTTGGGCTGAAGCCGCTCAGAAAAAAAGGATCGATTTTGTTTCGCTAAAAATTATATCTGACGATTGTGAAAATCTCGATCATAAAACCATTGTCCAGAATACTGAAAGTCTGATGAAAACCATTAAAAAATTATTAAATAAAGTACTCACTAAAATATGAAATTAAAACGAAAAGTATCAGTTATAATTCCTACCTACAATCGTGCGGAAATGTTGGAACGGGCGATTCGCTCTGTTCTGGCTCAAACTTATCAGAATACTGAAATCATTGTTATTGATGACGGTTCCACTGACAACACCGCTGAAATATTGAACAAATATGATTCAGAAATAAGACATTTTTCAATGTTGCATGGTGGAGTTTCAGCAGCCCGTAATATGGGCATAAAAAAAGCCAAAGGAGAATGGCTTGCGTTTTTAGATTCCGATGACTATTGGCTGGAAGAGAAGCTCGAGAAACAGCTTAAATTCATGGTGGAGAAAGATTATCTGATATCTCAAACTGGTGAAAAATGGTATCGCGACGGGAACTGGGTTATGAAAGGTGACCGTCATCAGAAGCATAATGGCTGGATTTTCAAGTATTGCCTGCCCCTCTGTGTTGTTACCCCTTCTGCAGTGGTGATTGATAAAAAAGTGATCGAAGATGTTGGCTTCTTTGATGAAAGCCTTCCGGCCTGTGAAGATTATGATATGTGGCTGAGAGTTGCCCGCAAGTATCCGGTCGGTCTGCTCGAAGACAAACTGGTTGTAAAAGTCGGTGGACATACTGATCAATTATCCAAAAAATATTGGGGATTGGATAGATTTCGGGTCAAAGCCCTGGAAAAAATTCTTACTAAAGAATTGGATCCGGAGCAGGAAAAAATGGTCTTACAGGAAATAGTAAAAAAACTGAAAGTCCTGGAACAAGGCCGCAGAAAAAGACCTGACCTTCCCAATATTTATCAGGATAAACTCCACCAATATATGAATACCCTGGAAGAGTATTATGGAATTAAAGAAGGTGAAACTATCCAGATGTGATGATCAGGTTGCCCGAGATCTGGATGTCTTTTACCCCTCCGGTCAAACTGATGATCATTTATTGACGCCCTATCCTATTATTGTGGAAAATATTGATGGGAAGTGGGCTTTATTACACGGCTTTAATAAAATAAAACAATTTAGAAATCGCAGTTTGAAAACCGCACCAGCCTATATTATAGCTGAAAAAATATTCGTTGATAAATTAATAATTATCATTAATTATCAGCGCTCAATAAGAGCATTATATCCCATTGAAATTGCCCGGATTATAGAGCTACTTAAAAACAAAAATATTGATAAGCGAATCTTGGCAACAAAAGTTGCTGATGCCATGGGAATTAATAGAGGCTTTCAGATTGTTGACAAATATGAAAAATTACTGGAAGTTCCCGAATACATTGTCGAGTTTCTCATCCCTAAAACTGACTCCCTAAAAATCTGGCAACGCTTTGTAGGTAAAAAGGAGAGAATATTTCAAAAATTGCTGGAATTGGCTCCACCAACTTTGAGTGAATTTTTAGAAATTGAGCAAAATTTATCCGAAATCGCACAACGCCAAAAATCTGATATAGAAAAGATTGCTAAAGACCTGAGTCTTGAAAATTTACTCAGGAATAAAAAGCCGAGAACTGCAATCAAAGAAACCAGAAAGTTATTGAAGAAAAAAAGATATCCTGTTATTACAAAACACCGTAGAAATATTGATAATTATCTGAAGAAAATAAGACAGCCGGGAAATATCTCCCTTCAGCCCGACCCCACCTTTGAGACTAGAACCGTGAAATTTGAAACTACAATTACCGACCAACAAGACCTCCGCGATTTACAGGATTTCCTTAGTAAAGACAATCTTGCTACCATAAAAAAATTGCTTGAGAATCTTTAAAAACTTATTTTAACGTCTGTTTAAATACCCTTTAAACAGCGTTTAAAAATTAATATTTTAGTAATAGATTAAATTATAGCCGCATTGATTGAAACCATCCAACCATCCATTCATCCAACCATCCATATCATCCAATCATCCAACCATCCATAACACCAACCATCCATAACACCAACCATCCATAACATCCAACCATCCATATCATCCAATCATCCAATTTCCTCCCACCTCATTTCCCTATTCCTCAAACCAAACTGGATTGGTAAGCGCGAAATTGCCTTTTGATGTAATCAGTTCTGAGCGGATGTATCCCTCTCGAGGAAGATTGGTCAGAGAGAGTTCCTTTTCAAATTGGAGGCTATTGGTGTTGTAAGTGTTGATTAAGACCTCTTGATTGCCTTCATAATTTGAGATATAACTTTTAATTTGATCAATTTTTCCAAAGAAATCTGTTGATCTGGCCGATATTTTAAGAGCATTGGGTTTGCCTGCCAGAGTTTCGCCAA
>JAIPJV010000028.1 GCA_021734005.1 Fidelibacterota bacterium | reverse complement strand
CATCTATAATTAAACAAAGGGGTAGGTCTTAATTCCCTTTATGCTGGGTAAGCTTTTCTAACTGAGGTCTATAATGAAAGAGGATGAAGACCTTATGAATGTGTCTTAATTCCCTTTATGCTGGGTAAGCTTTTCTAACACAATTAATTAAACCAAAGAGGGTAAAAATGTTACAAACAAGTCTTAATTCCCTTTATGCTGGGTAAGCTTTTCTAACAAAGTATCCAGACAGTGATATTGTGTTTGATTTAACAGGGTCTTAATTCCCTTTATGCTGGGTAAGCTTTTCTAACTCACTTCTGGAGATATAGATGTAAGCGACCAGTTAGATGGTCTTAATTCCCTTTATGCTGGGTAAGCTTTTCTAACTTAATATAAAACAACCCCGGTGATCGTTTCGTGCCCACAGTCTTAATTCCCTTTATGCTGGGTAAGCTTTTCTAACGATCTGTATAATAACTCATAGGAGGAAATATGTTCCCTTAGTCTTAATTCCCTTTATGCTGGGTAAGCTTTTCTAACGTTGTTGACTATGAAGTATTTAAAATCTTTGTAAAAAATCATAAAGTCTTAATTCCCTTTATGCTGGGTAAGCTTTTCTAACAAAAAACATAGTTTTACTTGTAGTGTTTACACTAGGAAAAGTCTTAATTCCCTTTATGCTGGGTAAGCTTTTCTAACACTGTTGTTCGAGCTGTTTCAAATAACGCAGAAGTAAGGTCTTAATTCCCTTTATGCTGGGTAAGCTTTTCTAACAAAATCCAATTGATATTGATATTGGAGCTACTGATCCTATGTCTTAATTCCCTTTATGCTGGGTAAGCTTTTCTAACAATAATTCCCATGTCATCCTCCTTTAATTATAATTTATCGTCTTAATTCCCTTTATGCTGGGTAAGCTTTTCTAACTGACTGGTATTTGACCCTGTTTAAAGGGCATGAATACATTGTCTTAATTCCCTTTATGCTGGGTAAGCTTTTCTAACTAAAAATATATATAAAATATATGATTATGATAGCTTTATGTCTTAATTCCCTTTATGCTGGGTAAGCTTTTCTAACAAACTGGTCCAGAGGCTATTGAGAAAGCTCTTAGCAATGGTCTTAATTCCCTTTATGCTGGGTAAGCTTTTCTAACTGACTCTCTTCCTTAATTCCTCTTTGGGATTCATCGGGGTCTTAATTCCCTTTATGCTGGGTAAGCTTTTCTAACAGGAAATTTTAATTTAATTAACGGAGGATTTTATTATGTTTGTCTTAATTCCCTTTATGCTGGGTAAGCTTTTCTAACTGCACCCTTTGTAATCTCCTAAGTATCAGGAGAATATAAAGCGTTTTTCCGTAACCTCCTTATTTTCACGAATAACCTCTCTCTATTAAGTCAATTCACACTTAATTATAAAACATATATTCAATAAAATCAAGATCATCGTAACCTATTGTTAACAAATTAATACCAAAAAATCAAATAATGAACAAGTCTTCATTCTTGGTTAATACACCGTCACCAAAAATTTTCACTTTATCCTTACACTTCCTACATAATCTATACATCCTTACTGAATCTTCCTTAATATTTATTAAATCTTTAATTTCCTTTTCCAGCATTTCGGCCTCTTCCTTTTTCACATCCATTTCAAAAACTGAATACTGAATTCTCTTTCCATAGTTTAGCAAGGTATTTGATACTTTTGTTCTGGTTCTATCATTACTTATGTCATATGACACTACAATGAACATTAATCATAAATCCTTCATTAGAAAAGGCTGAAACCTACTTTCCCGTTTTATCGATTTTTTCAATGATTCAATTTGATTAATATAACTATCTCTATATTTTTCAGAAAATTGGTGATAGGCTCTAAAATATTTTTTCCTACCTTCTTTATTTAAATAATATTTACTCTTTTTATTACCGAAATCATCTTTACTTAATGTTTTTAAATTCAACAGATTAATTACAAATCTATCAAGTACCGGTCTATAAGGTTCTATTAGATCTAATGCTAATGAGGGCCTACCATACTGGATGCCATGATAGAATCCTAAATAAGGATCAAGTCCACAGGCATTTAAAAGTAAACTTAACTCATTTGTTAGGATTACATAACTGAAACTCAGTAAGGAATTAATTTCATCTTTAGGAGGGCGCCTACTTCTTCCATGGAATTTAAATGGTGCCCTTACCAGTTTATTGAATATATGATAATATCTCTGTGATGCAACACCTTCTATTCCAAGAAGATTTTTAGGTTTATTTTTCCTGTCAATTTTAGGAAAGAATTTATCCAGGTCCTTAATTACATTCGAAATTTTATCAGAGTGGTAATTTTTCAGATGGTTATTTAGCATATACTTAATATTTCTGATTTTAGATTTTACCAGTTTCTTCGCTATCTTGAGTCCAAAATTATTATTATTGGCCTTCTTAAAATGTTTATTTCTAAGAACAATATTTTTGGACTTGATGGGTTGAAGCATTCCTGATAATTTACCATAGTACGTAAAAAATGCTAAATCGATACCATTTTGAAATAACAATTTTAGGGCCTGAGTAGTTACCTGAATATTACCAAATATCAGTAAACTATCTAATTTGATAATTGGAATATCAGCAATTTTTTCGCCCTCCTTTTTAACAATGACTCTTTTACCTGTTTTTTTCAATACTGAACCTTGCTCAGTCAAATATAATACTGCCATAAAAAATTCCTTAAATTCACAATGTCAAAGAGCAACATATTATTATCTCCTGTAATTAAACAGGATCAACTTTTTAATATATTCTACCTGATCATATCTATCCTGCAAACCAAAATAACTACTAATATTTTGCATGCTTTTGACCAGTTTTCTCTTGCCATATATCTGTCTGATTTTTTCTCTTGAAACCGGTTTATATCCATGAGAAACTATTGACTTATTTCGCAGGTCTCTCAATTGCCTGAGTTTATTGATCAGATTCAAAATATCACTGAGATCATTGCGACCTTTCTCATCATGCAAATATTTCAAGAACCAGTACAGAGTTTTTGAATTTAGACTTTTATTATAGGCCCTTGAGTTCGGCTTACTTTTCTTCAAATTTACGGTCAGGTATCTATCAAACTCTTTACCTTCATTACCAAGATAAGTATAAAAATCATCATAATTTTTACCTGAATCAGCGGAATAACCGGTCTCATTTTCAAAAACATATCTAAGAATTGCCTCTTGAAGCCGAAATATTCTACCTAACATATCAACATATTGCCGGGAAAACCATTTCATACGAATATTAAGACTGAGTTCAACAATTCGCTTTTTTTGCATATCCAGCCAGGTCTTGCAGGCCTTTTCATCAAGGCCTTTATAAAGAGGCGTATATTCTTGATTAAAAATGCTTACGCTTTCTTTTAATTCCTGAATAAGATCCCCAGTATTTTCATATTCACTTTGCAGATCCGGCGGAAGTTTTATTCTGTTACTTTTTACCTGACTTATTAATTTTTCCGCTTTTTCCATATCAAAATAGAGTCGATACTGCATATACTGGGCAAGTTTAACAAGATTTTTCCAACTGCCTTCTCTTTTCATAACCTCTGCTGCACCACTAAAATTGTAATTCAGCATTTCCTCAACCACAGTCTGATTAAATTCGTGGATTATTGAATTGGAAAGGTCTATTTCTCGAGCCTTTTTGTTTTTATTTTCCGGAATCAAAAGAGTTTTAGCCCAATTGGCAAATATTCGAGTTCCATAAATGACCAGGCTCATATTACAGGCTGGAGTTCCCCCAGCCGGAGCCAGATAGGCATTTCTGACCTTAAAATTGGGGTTACTTTTAATTTTTTCCAATTGGTCAGCAAAAAAATCAAACATTGTGCTATAATCATTAGGTGCTGCCTGAATAGGAATAGGAATTATTTTTTCTATTTGCTGTGATCTTCTCTCCTGGATCAACTTTTTAATAATTTTAGCAAAGTAGATAGTATCACTTTCCCAGTGCCTTTCATCGACTTCATCTTTATTCTGATCAGTATAAAATAGGTACAAATTTTTTATACTTTTTTGGGATGAGCCCTGTAAGACTTTATCAAGGCCTTTGGTAATTATTGGAAATTCGAGTTTATCTTTTAACTCGTTAAAACGTTCCAGATAGTCCCGCCCTGTTATGCGAGGTGGCCTGACCAGTTGTGAGTTATATGTTAAGTCTCGTTTACCAACATTAGCAATATAGATATCTCCAAAATAATCATTCATACCTGCTCCAATTTAATCCAGCCCGGCACAGTAGCAGGGTTACGACCGGACATTATTATCTTTCTACTTTTGGGATATTCAGAAAAGCCTTTTCTACCCATTTTAAATTGCTTTCTGAATTTTTTCAGGTGATCAGGATGATCTTTGAGTATATTGCCAGTAATGAATTTCCATCCACTACCCCAGCCAATTCTTAATAAGCAACCTTTAGATGGCTCAGGTATACTATATCTTAACTTTTCATAAAAACTGGTTATAGCCTTTAATTTATTATTTTTATCGTGATCGTAGAGAAAATCCAACTCCTGGTCAATTAGATTTTCAGTATGTTGATTAATTACAGAATGGATTGCTGTAAAATCGGCACTCAGTTTTTTATCAAAGCCCAATTTTTTTTGAGCATTTGGATTCTTGAGCAAGAATTGATCGATACCCAATGTCAGATAAGAAGAGGCATTCTCCCTAATCGCTTCAAAATAGACGTTCATAGGAAAAGTGTTACCTCTGACCTTTTTTGTTTTCCAGCTCCAGCCCCCATTCTTTTTAAGAGACAATATTCTACAATCATTATATTTTACATTTTCTTTTGAAAAGTCCGCATCAGTAACAATAAAGGCTTTCATCAAATCCTGAGTTGGATCACTGCCAAATAATTCTCGCTCTATCTCACGGGCAGCAAACTTGCCCCAGGTTTTAGGCTGGATAGTGTTTAATAGTTCCTTCTGTTTTTGTTTTGAGAGCCTGCTAAAATAATGAGCATATAAGGCAGAACGAAGGCCACCTTTTAAGGAACTCCCCGGAATTTGAGGATAGCCCATTCCATTTCTGATCAGCTTCTGAATATTGAAAGAAAATACTTTAAAAGGTATCTTGACTGTATTTTCTAAAACAAGATTCTGTTTCTCCACAAAATTGTGAATATTGCTCTGGGTGCCGGAAGTTGTTTGATAAAGTTCATCAATTGCTTTTCGATCATTGGCGATTTTATCAAAGATTTCATCAGTATCATAGAGCAGAGCACCATTTTTATGAGGAACAAAATCGATATATTTCTGGTAACTATCTCCATTTCCAATATGAATCGGGGAAAGAGTAGTGATCTTATATTTCTGGTTATAATTAAGTTTATCCATTGGCTCCCCCTCTCAGGCGAATAGGTAAATTAATTGTCTGTCCATACCTATAAACATCATTGTCCAGGCCCTGCTGAGGCATTGCTTTGAGGACTCTGACAGTATTGCCATAATTATCAGGACTACCATTAAAAATTGAACTCTCAGTAAACATCCGTACTGTTTGACGACGCAGGGGTTTACTTCTTTTGGCAAAGACCCAGCCTTTTCTTTCCATTAATTGGTAGGAAGCACTTTTAAGAATCGATTCCAGTTCCTTTTCATTGGGATGGTACAAAGACAGAGTGATAAAATGGTTACTAGTTTTATCCAGATCAAGATCAAGGTTTTGGGGGCCTTTTACCTCAAATAGTCCATGTCCTACAGACCGGTCACCACCAATTCCTGTATCACCCAGCAGCCTGAGAATGGCCTCAAACTTATCCTGCCATTCCTGGCTCTTAAATTCTGCTATAAAAAACAATCCAGAGTTAATATTGTAATGAGTGCGAGTAAAATAAAAGGGCGTTGTCTCATTGCTGAATCTATCTTTTAAAATACGAGGCACATCATGTTTTTTAAACAAAATTGTATCCTCTATCTGGTTGGGTTCCAGCAAGAATTTACCATCCTCTGTTATATTATTCTCATCAATATTGAGAATTTTTCCATTCAAAATTTTCTCAAAAATATCTTTACTAATATACTTAACGTCCTTCAGACTTTTAAGTAGATCGGGTTTTTCTTTCTCATAATCTTCAGGTAGATTCAATCTGTATAAAGGCCTTGGAAAGAATAGTAAGGATTCCAGATAAGGAAAGGCAGAACTCAGTCTAAAATAAGGGAACACAAATTCATCACCTGCTTGAGAATTAAAAAATAGTTCCATATCCTGAGGATAGAGTTTATTCCAGGTGTTTATAATTGCACTGAAAAGTGTATCGGAATGAATTATTTCCTCACTGGATTCAAAACCGGGTTTATTGGAACCTATATGGAGAGGGGTAGTAAAATTCAGTTTATAATATTGCAGGTTCATTTAGCCCTCCCATTTTTCAGCAGGTTGACCTTCTCTATAGATTGCTTCATCCTTATAAGTTATTTTCAGGCCATCATGATTAATACTCATTTTTCCATAGCCTCGAGTACCGCTACCCCCCAGATAGTCATCTTCTAACAATCGGAGTGATTCTTTAACAGTATCAATAAGTTCTTTCTCATCATCATTTTCATATACATCAATTACAAATTCCATATTAAAATTTACTCCGGCAGGTACTCTTTCAATCTGGCGGGGATTGGCCTTTGAAGTAATTCTGTCGATAGTAACTTCGGTTTTGACCTCGCTAAAGGGCATATCTGTATTTTTACTCTTATCCAGTTTATTAATACTATCCTTATCCATGTGAGCATCTCTAACAATCAATCTTCCAGGAAGTTCACTATCTGCTTCAGCAGCAACGCCATAGATTTTACAAACCTGACATTTACCACACTGACAGGGGCCAGCTTTGCCTCTTTTAATCGTAACCTGTCCAGTCGCTTTTTCTAGAAGACTTCTCATTTTACCTTTTAAAGATGAGCCTGGAATATAGGGCACATTGGTGATAGGATCTCGAACAACAGGATTATCAGCACCTCCAATTGCCATACCCTGACCGGTTCCTCCAATATGAACTCCGGTTTCTGCCTTAATTTTCCCTCGTATAAATATTTTTTTTGTTAATTGCATTGGATTATCTCCTTTGTTAATCTTTATCGCTCAAAAGATTTGTGATAGGCTAAAATTGCTTCAAAAAAGTCAACAAAATTCTCAAAACATTTTTCCGGATTATCAGAATCAACAATTTGATCAATTCCTTGACCCAGTATCTCTTTGAGATCTTCAGCTGCATTTTGTGCTCTGCGCCCTGATTGTCTTTGGGCTGCATAAGCAAGTTTAGGTTTCATTAAAAGCAGATCACTTTCCTGGTTAGCGTTCCAGCCAGCCATCTGAATCCTCTTTAACTCACTAAAAATATTTCTGATCTGTGATTTACTAAACCGATTTTTAGCAAGATACTTTCCAAAATCTTCTGAGAACTGAACAGCGTCTTTATCTATCCTGTTGTTCAGCCAGGTGGATATCTTTTGCTTTCCCTCATCCAACTGTTTAAAACTCATATTTTCCTCCTTTGTTTATGACCAGTAGTGTCAATCCTCAAAATCCTAATTAGATTGACCTAACCTTCTTTTTGAATTGAATAACAAGAAATATTTTAGATACATTAAATTCACATACACTGTCGCTTATATTGCTGTAATAAATTACCATATCTATGTAGTACTCCTGTAATTACAACAATATCATCAATTAACCCCGGTGGTAAAGGGTCAGGAATAGCATCAAGGGGCATGATAACATAAGCAACTGCTCCAATAATGATTGCTATATCAACAGCAGAAAATACATTCTTGGCACATTTAGGATGAGTTGCTATATGAAAAAGAATTTTAGCCTGCTCAAGACCAATCGCATCCAATACTTTATCAAAAAATGATTTTTTATCTTCTTCATGGACTTCTTTATCTTTTGCAAATTTGCCAATTAATTTTTGATAGTTGTCTTTCATCTTAACCATTTTTAGCCTCCTTATAGAGAAAGTTATTTAGGTCGAATATAGCATCAGGAGCAAAGGTTCTTGAAATAATCATAAATTCAGTTTTACCTTCCTTATGATATTTCTTGATATCTTCAACAGACCATTCCTGAATTTTCTCTCCTCTTTCTGTGATTCTAAAGACTAATGCCAGATCACCTTCTTCAAAATTGATTGTCTGGCGATTAAATTTTAAATGATCACTGAATTCATCGGATAAGATTTCTTTTAAAAAATTAATCGTACTTTTGTGGCCCAATGCCGATACAATTTCAAAATCATTTTCAATTGCATCTCTGAAAATGTTCTCAAACTTTTCTTGCTCAATTTTCTGAATGGAAAAAAGAGCATACTCCTCCATCTCCGCTTCAAATGGAGTGATTAAAGCATTCAATAGAAAAAGTTTCATGACTCCTCCGTTTTTAATATTAGTTTTATTTTTAAATTAATCCTGGGTTCTCAATAGTAATTCTGCCCAACGGGCCGGAATATCTATATATTCCTGTAAATTTTCTTTAATTGGTTCATTCTTATATTGATGGCCTGATAAAAGAGCATCCTGAATAGCATTGATCAAGCCAGCATGTTTTTTATTAGTCTCAGCATACCGATTGAGATCATATACCATTCTCCAGCGCCATTTATTATATTGAATCATTTCCTTGCGCTGTTGCGGTTCAATATCCTGATTTGAATTAACAATTTTCTTCTCACTACTATAATTGGAATATATTCTCCGCAAACGGGTCAGAATTCCTTTATTGAGATTTTTTTTATCAATGGCTTCACACAGATCTTTTGTAATTTTTTTGATTACTTCTAGATCTGACCAATTGATAGTTTTATCCAGAATAGTAAAGGCATTCTTTTGGTTGCCCTTGAACCCATAATTTTTAGCAGCATCTTCGGCTTCGCCAGAACTTTCAGCTGCTCTATGGATTGGAAATTTAAGTGGTGATAGTACCATACCTCCTGAAATTGAAATATCTGAGTGAGAACAGGAATAAGAATTGAATTTATTTTTAATCTCCAGAGCACATTCGGCTATATTATCCCATCGTCCCACAATAAAGAGATCATCGCCCCCTGAATAGATAGTTAATAAGGTATCATCATATTTGGAGGTGATCGTATTGATATATCCAGAAAAGAAAATATTCATCAAACTACTCAAAGTACTCAATCTGGAAAGTGAATATATATCGGAATTCTCACTACTCTGCCTATCGTTCATACTTTTATTTAAAAAGCCAAACCTAAAAATAGACCCCAGGTTATCCACATCCATTCTTAAAACTCCCAGACGGGAAAAATCGCCACCACTACCGGCAAAATCGCTTAAAGTTGCAACCTGTCCATTTGGCTTCAGAGGGATATTATTACCACCATAAAATTTATAATCATAAGCAATATTATGTCTGGTTTCTGATCTACCTGAAATAAAATCTGTATTATTGAATCTATATACTTTTGTGAATTCGTTGGGGCTGTATCTATCAACGCAATTATCCACTTGATCCTGTTTACAAACATCATAACCAATATTAATGCCCGGTATAGGAAAGATGTCAGCCTCATTTCCAAGGGTTTCCACTAAATATTCTGAATCCCGCAATTTTTGTCCCAATCTAATTAATTCATTACAGGATTCACAGATTTTGGTATCATCACCAATCTTATGAGCTGCTTCTTCATTAATATCATTACCACAGATTGAGCAGTTAATAACATTTTCCACCGGCCCAAAAGGTTCCAAAAAGTCCGGATCATCCTGCATTTCATGATAGAATCTTAACCTTTTGTTACGAGAACTATTTTTAATGACCTGATCCCATTTCTCACTCAGATTATTTAAAAAATCATGGGAAGATAGATCAGTTGAACCCATAGCCAGATACAACCTTCCATGGTAACGGTTTAAAATACCCTGGTTTAAATCATTACGAACTTTATTTAAAGTCTGTTTTGTCTTATCTGTATTTGGAGCCAGAATGTAGAAATTACCGCCTGATGAATAAACCAGATTGGTATAAGGAAGTCCTAAACTTTTAATTGTATAGCGAGCTGCCAGATCGGAAATTAACTGAACCATAAAAGAACGCCCTTTTAAAGAGACCAGGGCTTTTTTGGATGTAATTTGGTAGATAAACTTTTGAATCCCACTAATATCTCCACAAATTAAAGTAGCAAATTTTTCATCACCGCTGTCAAATATTTTTTCAACAATGCGGGTGTCATATTTGGATTTTTCAATAAGTTCCTTATCCTGACTCACTATATAATCAAACAGGCAGGTTGCAATTGCAGCTGTAGAACGGAGATGATCATATAAAGAATTATCAGGTATATCAACTGTTGAGCCGGGAATGCACCAGGTATATTTTTGTAAAAGTGGAAGCAGGCTTTCTAAAAACACATTAAAAGAGTCTCTGGGTAGCTTTTTGAATTCTTCTATAAAGCCTTCCCACAGATTCTCCCGATATTCATCTCCTAAATCTCTGTCCTCACCTCTAAAATCCTGCGGAAAAAATGAATCAGTATTAATTTCTAGAGGAGTAAATTTATACCTCTTAGAGTTACTGTCATCATAATCGTCTCTAAAAACATTTTCAAAAACCGGTTGCAGTCTCTGTTTTCTGTAGTTGTATTTTCTTTTGCTTTCCTGTGAAATCTCTGCCTTAACATCTTTACTCGCTGACCTATCCATACCAGCTGATATCCAGTCTGATTTTTGTAGAATCTCTTCCAGGACTGTATCCGGTTTGTGATGTTTAGCAGCAAGATTTACAACTGATTTCTCATCGGAAAGTTTATTGTTATATATTTTGTTTTCATTATCACTCAAGAATTGATATGTCCATAGACTGTGCTTATGACTGAAATATTCACCCTTGTCCGGACAATAATCACTAATAATGCTTTTGCTATTCGATGACAAAAACTGTGAATCGCTAAATTTCCCATTCGGTTCTGAGCGCTGATAAAACTTTCCAATATCATGCAAAAGTGCTGCAATTGTAAGGTTTTCTCTTAGTTCTTTCATATAGCCCTCACTCCAATTTTTCATATGAATAGTTACCAAAACCAAAACACGTGCTTTTACCTACATTTATTTGAGAACCTATTTCCAGATAAGGTAAAAAGCCTGCTATTTCTCCTTTGAAAATGATCTCGCCTTGAACTCCAGCAAAATCCATCCACATGTTTTTTCGATTAGAATAGCGGGAGTATTTTTTCCATTCAAGATTAGAATCTTCAGATTCTCCATTCTCAGCCTTAGAAAGTATTTTTTCAACCTGATCAGTATCAGGATAAGATGAATCTGGCTGGTAATACTTTTTAAGAAAAGAATAGCGCCGAAGAATATTTTTGATCAGATTTTTAAAAGTTATTTGATCGGTAATCTTACCGTCCTTTTTAATTCTCATAGGAGATAGAAAATTGACTTTAACTCTGGAATAGGATTCTGATGTTTGCCGGGGTAAATTTAAAATAATATTTTCTGTATTGTTTTTTACTGTTTTATCATTATTCTTGTATATAATAGTTGAATCCTGGCTATTTTCTTGAATAATATTTTCTATCTTAAACTTGCCCCGATCTTTGCCTAGGCCCTTGTTACCCATACGTTCTATTGCTGTTATGATATAGGGTATTCTTTTAATATTTTCTGTCCCAACTAAAATTAATTCCCAGCTGAGGTTAGAATTATTGGGGAATTTAGTAGGCCGATCATAAAAAGGAGAGTTAATGACAAAGGGTCTAGGTGGAGTATGAGCCTCCAGATCACCATCTTCATCAATAATACCATTGGTAGTTTGGAACAGTGTAGAATATAGGCATTGATTCTTTAATAAACACTTATCGCACTTTTTTCTGCTATTAAAAGCACACACTGTTGACTTTAAATTTATTCCAAAAGCACCTCTCAGAGTTGATGCTGTCATAGGTGGTAAAGTGATATCATCTCTGCACTTAGAATTGATTGTAAACTTGCCAATTTCAAGCATACCTTTCCTCTCAGAAAATAAATAAAAATTATATTTTGTTATATTGAAATCATATTACACTCACGATTTAGCCAGTATAACAATTTAATAAAAAATTGTTTAATGTCAAATTCTATCTCTGATTTTTATTACTGATCTAATTTTGTTATATGATATAAGTTTTAGTCCTTAGGTATACGTAAAATATAATGCGTTAATTTTAATTAACTTACCAAACAAAACAGAGCGACAACTTTTAAAAGATGTCTGCCTGTTTTATGATATATAGTATTGATTATATTGGTTTTAAACCAAATTATTGCAACCACACTAAAACTTAATACATATATAGGCACTCTGAAAAAAAATTATAAAAATATATCAGAGATGGGTACCTCTTGATCGACAAACCTGGATATATTTGCCGTGGGGGTAAGAGATACCGGGGTGGGGTAATCCGCAAGATCGGAAAAGTGTTTTTATTTCTTCTTAACTGGCGGATCGTTGTCTTCTATCCATTCCTTGAAGTCTTTAAACTGCATGCCTTCGAAGGTACCCTTGCCTTTGTTCTGACTTCTTATTCTACGCCTGCAAATTGAACACAGCGTTGCGATGTTGCTTTTATTGAGAGGGCCGGGAT
>JAIPJV010000027.1 GCA_021734005.1 Fidelibacterota bacterium | reverse complement strand
AGCAAAAATCAGGAAAAGGAGAGCAAAATTAATTCAAAAAGGAGGAAAGACAATGAACAAAGGTAAAATTTTAATTATTGCTTTAGTATTTATTTTTACGGGATCACTAATGGCAGCCAATATATTGGTGAATCCCGGTCTTGAAGACCAAAAACCTGCTTTCTGGAGCGCTTATAATACGACTATTGGAGAAGGCGTCAGTGTAAGTTCAGATTATGCCAACAATGGTTTCTATTCTTTTAAAGTCACAAAATCATCATCGAGTTCAGAAGCCATGGGCTGGGTTTCAGATAATAATGCCGATCTATACTGGAATAATGCAGGAACTGGAAGCTATGAATTGAGCGGTTATGTCAAAACCGTTGGCGTCAACACTGATCCTGCCAATGATGATGAAAAAATTGGAATTGTGTTTGAGTTCAAAAATGATGCTGGTGATGTTCTTACAACTCAAAATGTCTGGGTAGATCAATCCAGCGCTGATATGGATTGGACTCAGGTAACTGGTGTTGTAGCCAATATAGCAGAAGAGCCAGCTTCAGTTGTAATTAAATTGCAAATGGGAAAAGACGCTACCGGCACAGTCTATTTTGATGACATTGGCTGTAATACTACTGACAGCTGGACAATGTGGCCTTTTAATGCTGGTGGCGAAACAGTAGAAGGCTGGATGAACTGGTATGATGCTAATAATGGTTCTTATGGTATTGTTGAAGACAATGCTGCTCATACAGGCTCCTATTCAGTAGAACTGTTTAAACCCGATACAACTAGTTCAAGCTCTGAAATTGTGTATTATTCAACCCCTGCTCCAGTAGAAGCTGGCGAGTGGTATAAAATCGGCGTTTGGGTCAAAACTGAAGGTGTCAATGATTCTTCAACTTTTGAGTCTACCTATATTAAAAAAGAACGTCTTGATGAGAGATTGGGATTGTGCTATTTCTTTCATGCTGACGATGATATTGAAAAGGGCTGGACAACTCTGGGTGGCGATAAATTTGTCTATGTCAACCAAACAGAATCTACTACTGACTGGACCCATTATGAGGTAGCAGAAAGAGCACCAGAGGGAGCTACAGGAATTTCAGTGCGAGCTCGTTTCACCTCCAATCCTACAGGAACAGCCTATTTTGATGATTTTAGTGTGGAAAAAATTGAGGCGACTGGTGAACAGCTCCTTGCAAATCCCGGTCTAGAAAATCAAAAGCCAGCTTTCTGGAATGCTTATAATACAACTATTGGTGATGGCATTAATGTAAGCTCTGATTATTCTAATAATGGTTTTTATTCTTTTATGGTTGAAAAATCTTCTTCTAGCTCTGAATCTATTGGCTGGATTTCAGATAACAATGCTGATCTCTACTGGAATAATGCTGGAACTGGCAGTTACGAATTGAGCGGTTATGTAAAAACTGTTGGAGTCAATACGGATCCTGCTAATGATGATGAAAAAATCGGAATTGTTTATGAATTCAAGAATTCTACCGGTGATGTTTTGACCACTCAAAATGTATGGGTTGATCAATCCAGTGCTGATATGGATTGGACCCAGGTAACTGGTGTAGTTGCTAATATAGCAGAAGAACCAGCCACAGTAACGGTTAAATTGCAGATGGGCAAAGATGCAACCGGAACAGTTTATTTTGATGATATTGGTTGCAACACAACAGATAGTTGGACAATGTGGCCCTTCAATGCTGGCGCAGAAACTGTGGATGAATGGATGAACTGGTATGATGCCAATAATGGTTCCTATGGTATTGTTGAAGATAATGCTGCTCACACAGGATCCTATTCAGCAGAACTGTTTAAACCTGATACAACTAACTCCAGCTCTGAAATTGTCTATTATTCAACCCCTGCACCAGTAGAAGCTGGAGAATGGTACAAGGTCGGCGTTTGGGTCAAAACTGAAGGCGTTAACGATTCTTCAACTTTTGAGCCTACCTATATTACCAAAGAAAGACTTGATAAAAGATTAGGTTTGTGCTATTTCTTCCATGCTGACGATGATATCGAAAAAGGATGGACAACTTTAGGTGGTGATAAGTTCGTTTATGTAGATCAGACAGAATCCAGTAAAGATTGGACGCTTTATGAAGTAGCAGAAAAAGCTCCTGAAGGCGCGACCGGTATTTCTGTCCGTGCTCGTTTTACTTCTCATCCAACTGGAACTGCCTATTTTGACGATTTTGGAGTTCACAAGATGGTAACAAGCCCTGTGTCAGTTGAACAACCACAGGAAATTGCCGCCAAACCCAATCAATTCGAACTCAAGCAGAACTATCCTAATCCTTTTAATCCCACCACAAATATCAGTTTTATCATGCCTGCCCAGCAGAAAGTAAAACTCACCATTTATAATATTCTGGGACAACAGGTAAAGACTCTAGTTGATGGACGCATGAATAAAGGTCCTCATACAGTGACCTGGAATGCTGTTGACCAGCAGGGTAATGCAGTTCCTTCCGGAATGTATATTTATGTCCTGAGCAACGGGAATACCCGTATGAGCAGGAAAATGGTTCTTTTAAGATAATTTAAAGTACATAGATCATGATTCAGCTCGCAATATAGCGGGCTGAATCATGATTATATTGAGTATTATTCAGTAGAATAGATTGTGAAAGGAATAAAAATGAAAGATGCTCTACCACGTTTTATCCTAATATTTTTAATTCTGACAGCAAGTCTTTTTTCCGGAACAACCGGTAAGCTGGCCGGTAGAGCAATTGATGCAAGCACAGGCGAACCGATGATGGGAGTCAATATTGTGGTTGAAGGTTCTGATATGGGAGCAGCGACTGACAGTGAAGGCTATTACAGTATTCTTAATATTCCTCCAGGAAAATACACTGTCAAAGCCACAATGATCGGATACAAGACCATTATAAAAAAAGAAGTTCAAATAATGGTTGATCTGACTACTAATATTGATTTTGATATGGAAGAAAGTACTATTGAAGGGGAAGAAATTGTAGTAACAGCCAAAACTCCAATCGTAAAAAAAGATGTCACATCAACTTCCTTTCGTGTGGGATCCGATGAGGTTGAAGGTCTCCAGGCTGTTGAACTCAACGAGGTTGTTTCGTTGCAGGCTGGAGTTATTGACGGTCACTTTCGGGGTGGTCGAAGTGGTGAAGTACAGTATATAGTAGATGGAGTGCAAATGAATAGCGCTTATTCTGGTGATATACCTTTTCAGGTTGAAAGCGATCTTGTTGAGGAGGTCGAAGTTATCAGCGGAACCTTTAATGCTGAATATGGCCAGGCTATGTCAGGAATTGTTAACATTGTTACTAAAGAAGGAAAGGATTATTTCACAGGGAAGGTGACAGCCTATGGCGGCGATTATTATAGTAATAATGATGATTTATATTTAAATGCTAACAAAGTTAATCCACTTTCAATTAATAATACCCAGTTTTCTCTTCAGGGACCTATACCACTGGTCAATAACTTAACCTTTTCAATAATTGGTCGCTCCAATCAGGATAAGGGCTGGCTATATGGCCGACGATTATTTATGCCCCGGGACTCAAGTAATTTTTCTGAAGCAGGCAATTATATAGAATCCACAGGTGACAGTGAAAATGTAGCCATGAACTATGACAACAAGAAAACGCTTCAGGGCAAACTCACCTATAGATTGTTCCAAAATGATAAGCTGAGTATGTCATTTTTCTATCAGGATGATGATTTTTCTTATTATGACCACTTATTTAAATTTAATCCAGAGGGTAATTATGAGTATAAACGCTATAGTTACCAAAATTCACTCCAGTATAACCATCAATTTAGTCCTAAAACTTATATAACTTTTAACCTATCCCGGGCTTATACAAAATTTGAGCAATATGCTGAAAAAAATAAATCTAATGAGAACTATTATCCAATCGAGTATTTGATTGGAACCGGAGCAACAGGCTTTTCAACAGGTGGTATGCGGATGTGGCATCATTATCGAAAAAATTACACTTATATTGGAAAAGTGGATCTCACTTCTCAGGTTAACAAAACAAATAAGGTCAAAACTGGGTTTAAATACAAGCGTAATAAACTCTGGCTGCATGAATATCAATTATATTTTGATGATGACAATAACCTGCAGATGCCTTCACAGGCTTCCTGGTATAATAATGAATATACCCATGATCCTGTTCAGATATCAGCCTACATTCAGGACAAATTGGAAATTGAAGATATGATTGTGAATGCTGGTGTGCGATATGATTATTTTTATCCTGATGGAAAGGTGCCTGCTCAATTTTACGATACAGAGAATGCAGAAAAATTGGATGCTGAATCTACATGGAAAATTAGTCCCCGGCTGGGGATAGCCTACCCTATTACTGATCAGGGAGTGATCCATTTTTCCTATGGCCATTTTTTCCAGGTCCCTAGTTACCAGTATTTGTATATTAATCCTGATTTCGAAGTTTCTCTTGTACAGCTTCAGGGCGATCAGCCCCCTCAGGGACGCTACAATATTATGGGAAATTCTGAACTTAAGCCGGAAAAAACAATTAGTTATGAGCTTGGTTTAAAGCAGGCTCTATCAAATCTATTTTCTGTTGATCTGACAGTTTATAATAAGGATATACGAGACCTGGTTGGTCTGGAGACCAGGAATGATATTTATGGTGGCAAGTATTGGCGGTATATTAATCGGGACTATGCTAATGTAAAAGGTATTACTGTAGCTCTCGATAAAAAAGCTCAACCGGGTGGAATAAGTTTTACAATTGACTATACTTATCAAAAGGCTACAGGAAATGCTTCCAATCCAGAAGATGAATGGATCAATAACCAGCAAGACCCTCCTATTCAATCTGTACGAAGGAGAAGACCATTAAATTGGGATAGAAGGCATTCTCTAAATGTTAGCTCTAGTACGAGACAAAGAGGTTATCTAATCACTTTGATAGCAAGATATGGAAGTGGCAAACCCTATACACGTTCTTCTGCCCGTTATGAAAATCGTATTGTAAATGGTGAACGCATGCCTTATAAATTTACTGTAGACTTGAAGATTTCCAAAGATTTTAATCTTGGTAATTATACGATTTCACCATATCTCAAAGTTTATAATTTAACTGATAGTCAGAATCCTCACACTGTTTATTCTTCTAGTGGTCGGGCTGATTACAATTATGACATGAATTTCCAAACTTATACTGGAATAAAAACAGAGGAAGAATTCTACACTAGACCGGACTTTTATAATGCACCCCGCAAGATTCTCGTAGGATGCTCAGTAGCCTTTGGTCAAAAATAAAATATATTCAGTCAAATCTAAAATTAAATATAAAGATATGCTATGAAGAAAAAGATCATATTTGTAATACTCATCATTTGTTCAATCCTTTTTTCACAAACACCAATCAATTTACGCGGACATAGAAAATATAGGAGGATAGGTTTGATGGATGGTAACCTTGTCATGACTTTGTTTAAAAATTATGGCGAGGTCACCGATTATCCTAATGAACCTTCCTGTAACTGGCCATCTTTTGGCAAACATTACTGTGATGGGGTTACCATTATAGTTTCAGCTGAAGTTGAAAATCGGGATGGAGAATTGATCCATCCTATGGAAACCCAGTATCGTGAATTTGTTGACAAATCACCGGAAGATGTTCCCTGGGGATTTGAGCCCAGACCATTTTGGTTTAACATGGACAAGCAAGAGAATTCTTCTCCGGCCATGAGCAACGATCCTAATAGCTGGCCTGATCACTGGCTTGATAAACCGGAAGACTGGGATGGTTACTGGAATGGGTATTTTGGCAAAGGTATTTTCAACGCTGATCTGGAGACCTATTTTGTATTTGGTGACAATCCGGATAAAGAGCCTAATAGAGAAATGAACTATTATTGTGATGAAAATGATACTACCAGGGGAGGGCTCGGACTTGTTGTAAAAACAAGAGGTTTTCAATGGAGCCATGTTCTGGCGGAGGATTGTATTTTCTGGCTTTATAAAATAGAAAATGAGTCCACCCATGATTACAAACGTACTATTTATTCCCAGTATATTGACTGGGGAGTTGGTGGTGTTGAAGATGGTGCTGATGATGTCGGTGAGTATGATACTCAGCTGGATATTGCTTATGCTTATGATGAAGATAAATATGGAACTCCAGGAAACTGGTATCCTGTTGGTTATGCAGGCTATGCTTTTCTAGAAAGTCCCGGTATTTCTGATGATTTTCAGGATAATGATAACGATGGTATTATCGATGAAAAGCGCTCCAGTGATGGTCCTGGCGAATATTTGGATGAAGAGCCCTATGGTTTTACAGGCAATAATTGGGATCAGTTTCATGAGTTTTATAATCGCTATCCAACTGCTCATTGGGAAGAAGACGAGGATTGTGACTGGGCTCCTTATACTGATTTGAATGCTAATGGTGAATGGGATCCTAATGAACCGTTAAATGACGATTTGGGTGCTGATGGGGTCGGTCCTTATCATCAGCACTATACTGAACCTGATGAAGGAGAAGGTGATGGCCGTCCTACTGATGGTGAACCAAATTATAATCAGACTGATCCTGATGAATCAGACCAAATTGGACTAACTGGATTTAAAATTTTTCCTGTTCATAAATATGAACTGACAAATGATGAGGAAAATTGGAATGTCTTTCTGACAGCACCTCTGCCTATTGATCAGATTTTACAACCAAATAATCTGGGAATGTTTTTCTCATCAGGAACTTTTCCTCTCTACTCCAAACACAGAGAACGCTATTCCATGGCTTTGTTGTTTGGAGAAGATCGGGCTGATCTGGTAAAAAATAAACGGACAGTCCAGCAGATCTACAATGCTGATTATCGATTTTCCAAACCACCGTTGAAACCAACTCTGGAAATTCATCCGGGTGATGGAGAGGTAACTCTTGTCTGGGATGATGTTGCAGAAGACTCCTTTGATCCCTTTCTTCAGGAATATGACTTTGAAGGCTATGCAATCTATAAAAGTACTGAGCCTAATTTTCTAGAAAACAAGGTGATTACCGATTCCTATGGTAACAAGACCTTCCAAAAGGCAGTTGCCCGCTTTGATTTAAAAGATGGGAAAAAAGGACCCCACCCTGTTGATATTTATGGTGTAAAGTATAATCTGGGTGATGACAGTGGTTTGAGACATACCTGGACAGATACCGATGTTCAGAATGGACAAAAATATTACTATGCTGTCGTTTCATATGACTATGGCCTGGTTAATTATACTCAGGAAGGTGTGGAAGGTATTGCACCTTCAGAATGTTCCTCTATAATTAAAACTGATGCTCTTGGTAATGTCACATTCAAAGATATTAATACTGGTGTGGCTACTCCTCGCCCCTTTGCTGCTGGATATACACCTCCTAAACAGGATGGCGAAGTGGGGCATATAGGGCCGGGAACAGGGGGTATTGAACTTGATATTGTGGAAAAGCATAAAGTGCCTTCTGGGAAAACTACTTATGAACTTCGATTCTGGGAAGATACTCGCCATCATACTGAAAGCAAACCCCAATACACGATAAAAAATGTGGCCCAAGATTCTTTAGTTGTGGACACAACCCTTTTAAATACTATCGGACAGGAAACACCGATATTTGATGGCAGTGTGCTCAATATTTATAATGACACTTCAGTTGTTATGGATCAGAACAAATCTAAATGGATAGAAGGAGAATCCGATTATCAGGTTAAAATTCGTCTTAATCCCTCCTGGGAAGATGTGGCTGGCCACCGCTTGAACCTTGCTCAACCGGCTGACTATAAAATATCATTTTATGATTCAATTTATACTGAGACAAATGCTATTTTTGGTTTAAAAGCACTTCCATCTAACGTGAGAATTTACAATGTCACCGATTCTGTCGAAGTGGATTATGCTGTAATTGATAATGATGCGGATGATCAATATAGCAATGGCGATGACCTTGTGATTGTTATTCCGGATGAAGAATCTGTTTTTAATAACTACTTCGGGTGGACAATTAATTTCAGTCCAAAATTTGAGGTTGATACTACTGGACAAATTGCTGATACAACCTGGTTGACAACCGATCCACCTCAGGCTGGTGACAAATATTATCTGGCTACAACAAAGCCCTTTCGATCTCCAGAATATACTACTAGAATAGATACAATCACTTCAGGCGGGCAAACCTATTATGATACAGTTCAGGTTATGGCAGAAGAGGGAGATGTATTCCGCTTCACCATCCAGGGATCTGATTCTAGCAAAACAAAAGCTTCTGAAGAACTGGATGATATCTATGTCGTACCGAATCCTTATGTAGTAACTGCTAGCTGGGAACCACAAAATCCTTATAAGTTTGGTAGAGGCGAAAGGAGAATTCAGTTTTTTAATCTACCCAATAAGTGTACAATTAGGATCTATACCTTGCGTGGCTATCTTGTAGATACAATTGAACATGATGCGCCGGCAGATGATGGAATGGAGGCCTGGGACGTGCTCTCAAAGGATAATAGCGAAATATCCTACGGAGTGTACATCTATCATGTGGATGCTCCTGGTGTTGGTGAAAAGGTTGGTCGTTTTGCAATCATAAAATAGTCAAGAATATGATAAAAAATATAAAATATATTGGATTAATTGTACTAGGCTTATTTCTTTTGACTTGTGGTCCTAAGAAGGACTCCAGAAAAGATGCAGTGGCCAGAGTTGATCAGCGTATTTTCAGTGAAGATGAACTTGCCTGGGCTTATGAGTTGGCACCAAGTCAATTTGCCAAATTGGGCAAACAGAAAGCGCTCGATATATTGGTAAAAAAGATGATCAATCAAAATCTTCTAGCTGATAAAGCCCGGCAACAGGGTTTGGATGAAGATCCGGAAATTCAGCGAATCATCAATTACTATCGGGATGCTGAAGTTATAAGACAGTTATACTTAAAGCATATTCGAGATTCAGTTAATATATCAGAAAAGGAATTAAGAAAAGCATTTAAGCGGGATAAACAGGGATTACTGGTTAAACATTATGCCACAAAAAAACGAGATGAAGCTGAGTCTTTATGGCGAAGTAATGCAATTCCTCGCCATATTCCTCTTTTAAGTGGAACTCGTTTAATAATAACTAAAAAATTTGGTGAAGTGGACAGCATTGAGTGGAACGTTCTGGATGCAGAAATTGAAGATATTGTATATGAATTACCTCTCGATAGTGTTTCCCGCCCAATTTCTCACGATGGATTTTACCATATTTTTAAAGTTGTTGACAAAGATATGAATGTGTTTACCAGAAAAAGTGAGTTCTCTAACAGAAAAGCTTCGCTTAAAAGTGCTGTGCGAAAAAGAAAAGAGCATGAAAAAGCCTTTCAATTTGTCAAGCGAATAATGCAACCCCAGGAACTGATTATTAAATCTGATGTTCTTGATGAACTGTCCGGCATAATTTACGACCGATATCAGAATTCCGACCGCAAATCTGTTAAGATTAAAAATAAGGAGATGGATATTGAAAAAATTATGCATAAGCCTTTGTATGAAAGTCGAGTCGCTGAATTTAAGTCGGGAAATATGACTGTTTCGGATTTTTTCTTTTATAATAAAGTTAATCCCCAGCCTATTAATATTAAAAATAAGGCTACAGTTCGTCATAATCTGGTTGATATTATTGCCACTTATGTGAGAGATCAGGTATTTGCAGAGAAAGGACATGCCGAAGGGCTTGAAGAACTGGCTGAAGTCAAACAAGAAAAAGTAAGATGGTCTGAAAAAATACTTGCCAATGAGCTAAAGCGATCTGTTTACAAAAATATTGAGCAGTCCAATAATAAGTCAAACATATCCCGCCAATATTCGAAGAGGTTAAAAGAGATGCTTACTGGGCTAAGACAAGGTGCTGATATATCTATTAATCGTGATCGGTTGTATAATATAAAAACAAGTGATCAGGGATTGTCCCGCAAAATAGATTTTTTTGCTAAACATTTATAAATATTTTGGGAGAATAAGATGCGAAAGATCAAAATTATATATATTCTAGTTCTGGTGATGCTGCTACCCTTGCAGGCGGCAGACAGAATAACAAATGTTGGAACAACCTCGGCTTCTTTTGTTGAAGTGGGCGTTGGCTCCCGTGCTATTAGTATGGGCGGCGCTTATGTTGGAGTTGCCGATGATGTTTCTAGCCTTTACTGGAATCCGGGCGGCCTGGGAAGGATATCATCAGGTGAGTTCATATTTGAACGGATTGACTGGTTGGCTAGTATTAGTTTCAACTATTTTGGAGCTGTGGTTCCCCTTGGACATTATGGGACTTTGGGTGCTTTTGTAAAATCTATGAGTATGCCTCTTATGAAAGTAAGAACGCTAAACTATCCCGATGGGACAGGCGAAAAATTTGGCGCCTCATCCTATAGTTTTGGTCTTTCATATGGTAGAATGTTAACCGATAGATTCTCAATCGGCGCTAATTTAAAATATATTCGGGAAGAAATCTGGCATGAACAGGCTTCAACTTTCGCTGTTGATCTAGGGATCTGGTATCAAACACCTCTTGACAATCTTCATTTTGGTGCTTGCATATCAAATTATGGGCCTGAAATGCGGCTCGAAGGAAGCGATTTGTTAATTTATCACGATCCCAGCGAATCCAAATTGGGTAATAATGAAAGAATTATGGGAGAGTTGCGAACCGAGGAATGGCCTTTGCCCTTGAATGTCCAGGTTGGACTGGCTTATGATGTGTTTGACACTAGATTATTTCGTCTGACTACAGCAGTTGATGCTTTTCACCCGATTAATAATTCTGAAGGTGTAAATGCTGGTGGAGAACTGGCTTTTAATGAGAACATTTTTCTGAGGGCTGGTTACAAATCTATTGCCCAGGTTGACTCTGAAGAGGGCTTGACAGCTGGTATGGGAATTCGCTACAAATTATTTGGGCAGTCAGTAATCAAATTTGATTATGCTTATACTGACTTTGGGCGCTTGAATTTTACCAATAGATATACATTGAGACTTAATTTCTAAAAACAGGAATTTGATGAAATTTAGAATTGCAGTATTTTTGGTAATAGGGCTGGTCTGTGGTCTATATAGTAGTGGTCAGATAACAATCGATAGAATTGACCAAATGCCTGATTTACCTCAGCCCTATGAAATGCGGGACTGGGAGCAGGTCACGGCTGGATATGACTCACTGGTTTTTGACCTTGATGCTACTGGTGAATATCTGCCCTTGATCTGGATGGATAACAATACTGTCAATTACCCTCAGCATGGTCGTTTTGGTCTGCAAACAGTTGTTGGTCAAGATGATATGAAGATTGCTGAGGCTATCAATGTAATTCCGGCTGTGATAAGTGCCTCCCTAATTGGAATTGACAAGTCTAGCCAGAACGGACATAACTGGGTCTTAAAATGTGAAGAGTTTTTCAACAGAAGGAAAGAGGAAAATGTTTATCTCAATAATTTTGTAGCGAATAGCGGTGGTGATTGGTGGTATGATACAATGCCTAATATATTTTTTTACCAGTTAAAATATTTTTATCCCAACCAGGGCGATTTTGAATACCAGTTTACCAAAGTTGCTGACCGATGGTCGGCAGCTGTAGATTCTATGGGGGGCGATGCTACTCCCTGGCAAGTACCAGATATGAATTATCGAGGCTGGTATCTGGCTTCTATGTCACCTAACGCATCGGGAGTTCGTCAGCCAGAAGCAGCTGGTGCGATCGCCTGGATAATGTATAATGCTTATAAGGAAACAGGCCAGAAAAAATATCGTATAACTGCTGAATGGTGCCTGGAATATCTGAATGGATTAAATGAAAATCCTTCTTACGAACTGCAGTTAACCTATGGGGCTTATACTGCAGCTCGGATGAATGCTGAACTCAATACTAACTATAATGTAGAAAAATTATTGAATTGGTGCTTTACACCGGAAGGTAATCGCAGAAACTGGGGGGCGACAATTGGTAAATGGGGCGATTATGATTGTTACGGTTTAATAGGAGAGGCAAAGCCCAATGTTTCAGAAGGCTATGCATTTTATATGAACGGAGTGGAACAATTTGGTGCCCTAATTCCTATGCTGCGTTATGATGACCGTTTCGCCAAGACTCTGGGCAAATGGGCCCTTAATATTGCTAATGCAACCCGCTTGTTTTATCCTAATTATTTACCTGATAGCCTCCAGGATTGTGAAGCCTGGTCTTATCAGTATGATCCAAACTCTTATATCGCTCATGAAGCTATGCGGGAAAAAGCTCTTAATGAGGAAAAGCGTCCTTTTGCAACCGGCGATTTCCTTAGAAATGACTGGCCAACCAATCTTTCTCTATATAGCTCATCTCATGTTGGCATCTTTGGCTCAATAATCGATACTACTGATGTTGAGGCAATTTTACAGCTTGATCTTTTGAAAACCGATTATTATCACGGGCAGGCTTACCCGACTTATCTCTATTATAATCCTTATAATCAGGAAAAAACGGTTCAAATCAATACTGAAACAAGCCGGGACATTTATGATGCTGTAAATAATGAGATGATTAAAACTTCTATAAATGGTCAAGAATTGATCAGTATTCCGTCCGGAAGTGCCAGAATTTTAGTTTTTATCCCAGCGGGTGCAGAACTGCAATA
>JAIPJV010000026.1 GCA_021734005.1 Fidelibacterota bacterium | reverse complement strand
GAGCCAGGACATAAAAAATGGAAAGCAGAGGCAGAAATTTTTTGACATTGAATTTGCCAATTAAATAGCTGCCCAATCGGCTACCAAGAGAAGTCCACAGCAGCCAGTGTCCGGTTATTATGCAGTAGGTCAGTTCATTGCCATGAAAAACTGTAGAAGCCAGGCGCATAAAGACGACCTGGGCAAACATTGAGATCGTGCCGATTAAAAAGGTGAAAAAATGATATTTGGAATAATTTTTCATAGTCACAAAGTTTTAACTTCTTTTTTAGGAATAAATAAAGTTGCCAGAAATCCAGCCAAACCAGCAATAATGAAAACTGAGATACGGGAACTGATAATATTTTCCAGACCGGCAGCAATCCAGATCACCCAGGAGACGATCCCGGCCAGAATTGTAATAATTGCTGCCCGGCCATGATATTTTTTCCAGAAAAGAGAATACATAATAACAATAGAAAAGGTGCTGCCAACTCCAGCCCAGACATAGCCGACCAGTTCAAAGATCAAATTTGATGATGAAAAATAGGCGACAGCCAGAGCCACGACAGCCAGAATGGCTGTTACCAGACGAGAACGGTTGAGTTTGTTTTTAATGGGTGAGCTTTTGCTGTTGTCCAGCAAATTTTCTGATAATTCTGAAGCCGATAGAATAAGTAGAGAATCGGCGGTCGAGATCATGGCTGCAATTGCTCCGGTTATCAAAATTGAAGCAATGGCAGGTGGAAAGATTTCCATCATTACAGCTGGCATTACATATTCCTGATCAGCCAATCCCTGTGGGCCAAAAAGAGCGAGTCCAATCCAGCCAATCGAAAGAGCGCCAATATAGGCAAAAATTGTCCACACTATTCCAATATTGCGGGCCTTTTTGGCCTGGTCAGAATCGCTAATAGCCATGAAGCGCATACTCAGTTGGGGCATACCTCCCAGATAACCAAAAAACCAGGAAAGTCCGCCCATTATCATTGTTCCGGCAGCAAAACCTGAAACAGCCCCACTCAATGAATTGTGGCCTGCTCCGGCTTTGCTCAGAGCAGCCGGTATAGAATTAGCAAAAATATCGGGACTGGTGGCAATTGTGATAATTCCTATGATCGGCCCGATGATCAGAGCAATGATCATAACAATAGCCTGAATCACATCAGTATAAACTACACTACGGAAGCCTCCATAAACTGTATAGGGGATAATGATCAGAGCAGTGACCAGCATTCCGATTTTTGGATCGATTTCAAACATGGTGTGGAGTGTTTTTCCGCCACCAAGAAACTGAGCGCCAACATAGAAGAAAAATATGAAAACCAGGGTAGAACTTGCGATTATTCGGATCCATTTTCCCATTTCAGGATGTTTTTTGGCAATGTACTGAGTAAAAGTGTTGATTTGAAAATGTTCGGCTTCATCGCGCAGGCGCCAGGCCAATCCCCACCAGGCTGTTATTATTCCGGCTAGACAACCAATAGCAGTCCAGATGCTGGCCAATCCGCTGGCATAGGCAAAACCCGGCAAACCTAGCAAAGCCCAGGACGATTCCCCGGTGGCTCTTTCTGAAAGGGCGGCTGCCCAACCGGGCAATTTACGGCCGGCAATCGCATAATCAGAGTCGTTTTTTACCTTGCGCCCCTGGTAGATTCCCCACATTATTAGCAAACCTAAATAGGTGATCATGACTATTAGAATTTGTAATCGATGCTCCATTGCTCCTCCTGAATCGAAATTTATGTAAGATCTTCTATATCTACCTCGGTTTGACTTACAACCATTTTTTTGGCTAATGTGTTGTTGTAATAGCCCAGTATTGCCAGTATTATTGCCCATTGAAAAATACAGGTCATAAAGCTAAAAGACTGAAAAGGATCATACCATTTTTCTGTTTGAGCGGCCATAGAAAACCACCAGATTAAAAGCGCCAGTGCTGCTAAAGGAATAAAATAGGTGATTACTTTATCCCACCAATTCCCTAATTGAATATCATTTTTATCTGGCAGCAGAATATTCTTCCTGGTTCTGGTTGCTCCCTGCTTGATAATGGCAAAAGCGACTAGCGCTCCCGATACCATTAATCCAACTCCCCAAACAAAATCCTGATTGCTGAGAAAATTCAAATTCAGGGCTGAGGGAATTCCCAGGGCAAAACTCAAACTTACAATAGTCAAAATAGCCGACTTGCGCGGCCAGCCAGCGTCAATAAATATTCTGGTGGGAAGTTCCAGCATGGAAATTAGTGAAGAAAACCCGGCAAAAGTTAACCCGAGAAAGAAAAGCACTGCCAGAGGATGGCCCAGGAACATCCGGGCAAAAAGTTGGGGCATCCAGATGAAAGTCAAACCAGTTGAAGCCGGCCCGCTGGTTTTCATAATATCCAAAATTTGGGCGCGATTCATACCCAGTTCAGTTTGCCCAACAGAAAAAACCGTCCCAAAAATCATTAAAGCTGCCAGAATGGAGATTGCATTGTTTCCAATTCCTGTTGTAAAAGCATTTTTGACAATGCCATGCTCTTTTTTCATATAAGCAGCATAAGTCATAAACAGCCCCCAGCCAGCCCCAGTATCCCAGGCATTTTGAGTCAGGGCTTCTAGCCAGATGCGGGGCTCTTTGAGCTGGCTCCATTGAGGAGTAAAAAGATACTTGACACCTTCCCAGGAACCAGGCAAAGTCAAAGCTCTGACAACTGACAGCAGCACAATTAAAACTAAAGAAGGAATCAGGAATTTATTGATCTTTTCGATAGATGAAACACCTTTCCAGATCACCCAGGCGCCAATTCCCATTGCCAGAGCGTGAAAAAGAAGAGGCCAACCACCGCTCTGATAGGAATTCCAGATCGCCATAGATGCTTTCGTAGTCATGGGGAGTGAGTGAGTCAGCATATATAAAAAATAATAGATACACCAGCCAACGATCACTGAATAGAAAAACATTATGGCAGTTGAAACAAAACCGATGAAGCCGCCCACCCAGGTGAATTTTTTACCAGCCGATTTTGCAACAGAAGATAGGACACCACTTCGATTGTGACGCCCCAGGGCATATTCAGCAATTATGAGTGGTATACTCCATAAAAAAAGAAAGCAGATCCAGGCGATCAGAAAACTGCCAGCACCCTGACTTCCGCCACTTTGCGCTGCTATGCGGGGAAAGCGCCAGATATTTCCGGTTCCTACTGCTATCCCAATTACGCTGAGCAAAAGTCCAAAACGTGATGTAAATCTTTGCTGAGTGCTCGCATCAATCCTGGCCATCCCTTCTCCCTTCATTAGTGATCCTGTTGTATCGTGCGGATATTAAGAACTAATGAAAATCTATATAAATTTAAGGAAATTTTGCTCTTTTTCAATGGAGTCAGTAAAAAGCTTATTTCCCTAATAGATGTTTTGCTTTTTTTAATGGTTTACAAAATAGGGAACAAATAAGAAAGAAATTGAGGAAAATTTACAATAGATTAAAAGAAAAACGGCTCCCTAAGATTTGTTATGATCAATTAACTAAAATTAGAGAAATGCTTCAAAAAAAACTCAAAAAACGAATGAAAAACCCAATAGGTTACCATATTTACATAAATTCAACAGATTGAGAGAAGCACCTGGCTTTAGCCTTGTGAATAAAGTTTGTAAAAACAAAAATCAGCCTACTTTAGTAGGCTTCCAGCAATTTTGGTAAGTATGCTGAAGCGCCAAAGGCATCTCTCGCGAGGCATACTTATAAGAGGAAAATATGGTCTTATACACCACGTTGAAACGTGGTGTTAATCTCAATATTATCAATAAATAAAATATTAACAGTGATTTAAGTGTGTGGCCGGAATGATGAAATACAATAAGGTTGCATGATTCTCATAATAAATCTTAGAGAGCCAGAAAACCTAGGTTTCTAGATAAATCTAAAATGCTAATAATAACCCTTTTTTAACTGAAAAACCTAATAGATAAGCTTTTTATTCACCGTTTAGAATCATTATTTTTAGTGTATTAAATAGAATTTTTATATAAGGAGTCGAGCATGGAAATAACGCAAGCAATGCGAAAAACAACCAAAGACCTAATGAATTTTTTGGATAATTCACCTACAGCTGGTTGGGCGGCCCATAGCGCTGAAGAAATTTTAAAAGATAATGGATTTCAGAATTTGCAGGAAAACAAGAAATGGGATTTGAAGCCTGGTGACAAATTCTTTATTAATAGAGGCGGCACTGCTACAGCAGCAGGAATCGTCGGTAAAAAGGGAATCTCAGAAACTGGCTTTAATGTAATTGGTGCGCATACAGATTCGCCCGGATTTCGAGTAAAAAATAACAGTATTTATGAAAAAGAGGGCTATATCCAGCTCGGTGTTGAAATTTATGGAGGCCCTTTATTAGCATCTTGGACAGACCGGGAATTGTCACTGGCTGGAAAAATTGTAGTTGAGAAGAATAGTGAGTTGCAGACCAGAATGTGGCGGAGCGATAAAAAAATGCTTCGAATTGCCCAACTGCCCATTCATATGAACCGGAAAGTCAATGACGAAGGCTTAAAACTGGATAAGGAAAAACATCTGCCACCGATTCTGGGACTGGCTGGAGAGGAAGAATTTACCCGCCAGGATCTAATTGATTTTATTGCCCACGATACTGGGGTTCCGGCTGATAAGATCAAAGAATTTGATCTTCATCTCTACGATCCACAAAAAGCCACTTTTATTGGATTAAAAGATGAATTTTTTGCTTCAGGCAGAATTGATAATCTGATGATGAGCTATTCCGGTATCAAGGCTCTTTCCCAACTGCAGGAAGTGCCCGACAAAACTGCCGTAGTCATTCTTTTTGATAATGAAGAGGTCGGTTCCAATACCATGAATGGCGGTGGATCACCATTTCTGCAGAATTTTCTTGAGCGGATTGCCTTGAGCCAGGGACTGAATCGGGAAGATCTATTGGTCGCTTTGTCCAATTCTTTTGTACTTTCTGCTGATGGCGCTCATGCTGTGCATCCCAACTATCCGGATGAATATGAAAAACGTCACAAAGTTGAGCTCAACAAAGGTCCGGTAATTAAATTAAATGCAATGCAAAAGTACGCTTCCGATCCTCAGAATACAGCCTTTTTCAAAGAATTATGTGAGCGTGAAGACGTACCTCATCAAATTTATATCCATAGAGCAGACAAACCCTGTGGAAGTACAATCGGACCTATTACAGCAACAAGAACGGGAATCAGCACTATGGATGTTGGTCCGGCAATGCTCTCCATGCATTCTGTTCGGGAATTGGCTGGAGTTGCTGATGCCTGGTATATGATTCAGGTTATGCGAGCTCTATTGAAAAATTAAACAAAAAAATAAGAGCAGCCTTAAAAGCAAAGGCTGCTCTTAATGAGGAGTTATTTGGAAGAAATCCAAAAACTCATGTTTTAGACACTGCTTTTCAGATTTAAGTTGTCATTTGTTTACCAATTAGATAAAAAATAACACAAATAAAATAATTATAATTCAGTTTAAATAATTAATTGTAAAACAGATAGGATAAATATAAAAAGCGGAAAGTACCAGGTTAGGATTACTTTTTCAACTACACACAATCCTAAATAAAGAGAATATTTACCACTGCTTAAAATTGGTTATTAATGCTAGATTTCCTTAAGAAAAAATCCTTCGCTGTTTTAAATTATGGGGATGAATAAAATGGGTCTGAAAATAAGATGACTGAAGAAGAAAAAAAGAAGCAAGAGGAAAATGAAGAAGATATCAAGGAACTGAACTTTCTTGATCATCTGGAAGAAATGCGCTGGAGGATAATCAAATCTCTGGCAGCGATTATGGTGGTGGCTATCGCCTCCTTTGTATTCTCTGATATTTTTATTGATATTTTATTGATTCCAGCCCGGCGGCTAGGAGATAAAATGATAATTCAGGTTCTCAAGGTTCAGGGTATGTTCATGCTCAAGCTCAAGGTTGCCGGAGTAGTTGGACTAGTTGGCGCAATTCCTGTGATTGCCTATCAGGTCTGGGCTTTTGTGGCTCCCGGACTTTATGAGAGCGAGAAAAAGTGGGGTAAATGGCTGGTCCTTGGTGTGACTTTTTTCTTTATTTGTGGCGCGGCCTTTGCCTATTTTGTTCTGGTTCCTTTTGCTCTCAACTTTTTAATTAGCCTGGGCACAATGGAAATCCAAAAACATATTTCGATTTCCTATTACACCCAGTTTGTTTTGCGAATGCTGGTTGCAGCAGGCGTAGTTTTTCAAATGCCGGTTTTGTCTTTCCTGTTGACAAAGATGGGCCTGATCAATGCTCAGAAAATGAGAAAATTCTGGCGCTATGCAGTTGTTATTTCTCTGGGACTGGCAGCCTTTATCACACCTCCTGATCCGGTTAGCATGATGATGATGGGCATTCCTTTGCTTTTTCTCTATGAATTTAGTATTATTGTTTCCAGAATGGCAGGAGGTTCAGCCTCAAAAAAACGACAGGAGCAAAAAGAGACTTCCGATCAGGATAAAGAGTAATATGCATTCTAATCGATTAGAATCAATTTTAGAGATAATTGAACGGGAACTGAGTCGCTTTGAAGATGACTTCGCTCGCATCTTGAAATCTGATGTTCGTTTAATAAATAAAATCGGACAATATATTAGTAAAGTTAAGGGCAAAAGGATTCGTCCTGCTATAGTCCTTCTCAGCGCAAAATTATTCGGCGAGATCAATGAAAAAATTATTCACGCAGCCAGTATAGTAGAATTGCTCCATACAGCCACTCTGATCCATGATGATGTTGTTGATAAATCGAACCGGAGGAGAGGTCAGAAAAGTGTTAATAATATCTGGCAAAATAAAACAGCAGTTCTAATGGGCGATTTTTTATTTAGTAGGAGTTTGGTTAAATTGCTGGATCTGGAGGATAAAGAGGTTCTCTCCGATATTTCAAAAACGACAGAACATCTCTCATCTGGAGAACTGTTGCAGATCGAGAAAAGTCAGGACCATAATATGACTAAATCGATCTATGATGATATGATTTTTTATAAAACTGCATCTCTGTTTGCCACCAGTTGTCGCATTGGAGCAAGGTTGATGGGGACAGAGAAAAAATATTACAATGCCCTTTATAATTATGGACGTTATCTGGGAATGGCTTTTCAGATTAAAGATGATCTTTTTGATATTAAAGGCCGGCCGGAATCAATAGGAAAACCGGTAGGAATGGATGTTAAACAAAATATGTTAACGCTGCCTGTCATCCATGCTCTGGAAACTCTTTCGGAACAGGATAGGAGAAAAGTAAAAGACATTCTCGACAGAAAAGAAGAAATCGATGAGCAAGTTTTAGCCGAATATGTAAAAAAATCCGGTGGTCTTAAATATTGCAGGGAGAGAATTGACCATTATTCAGCAGAATCCCGACGAGCTCTAGCGATATTTAAAAATAATGCAGTTAAAGATTCTTTAATGGCATTGATCGATTTTAATAAAAATCGAAAAAGATAGGGGTTTTTAGTGATATTTTTTTGGGGATTAATGTATAATATAGTTTTTATACCCCTGGCCTATATTGGCTATTACATTGCCTTTTTATTTAATGAGAAAATCCGAAAAGGGGTCTATGGTCGCCGGGAAACTAATCGAGAACTGAAAATTTATCGGGAAAACAATCCGAATAAAAAGGTGTTTCTGGTGCATTCAGCTTCTCTGGGAGAATTTGAGCAAGCCAAGCCGGTTATTCGGGGATTGAAAGCTCTGCGACCGGATATTGATATTATTGCCAGTTTTGCTTCGCCCAGTGGCTATGAAAATGCTGACCGCCTTGATGAAGTAGCCCTTTTCATTTATCTTCCTATTGACACTCTGGTTAGAACCAATATTTTTCTGAGCACTTTGAAGCCTGATAAAATTATTTTTGTTACCTATGAACTATGGCCAAATCTGGTCATTAATGCTTTGCGCTATAAAATTCCGACTTATCTGATGTCAGCCCGCATTCGTAAAGATAGCTTAAAATGGCTGCCTATAATTCGCACATTTTTCAGTGAGATCTATCGCTGTCTGGAGCATATTTATGCCGTTTCACAGGAAGATAGCCAGTCTTTGAAAAAATTGGTGGGAACAGTTGATGTAAAAGTTCTAAATTTAGGTGATACCCGTTATGACCAGGTTGTGCAAAGAGCGGAGCGCAACATAAGTGGTAAAGTTCCTCAAATTTTCGAGGATGGATTTGTATTTGTGGGGGGCAGTATCTGGCCGCAAGATGTAGAGCAATTGCTTCCGGCTGTGATCAAGATTATGCAGGAAAAAGAGGAGTTCAAAGTCATTATGGCGCCTCATGAACCTTCTACTTATGCCCTGGAAATGCTGGAAACTAAATTCAAAAATGCTGGCTTTGATAGCGTACGCCTTTCCCGTCTGGAAAATTTAGAGCTTAATTGCAGGGCTGTTTTGGTTGACAAAGTTGGAGTCCTGGCGGAAATTTATCATCATTGTGATGCAGCTTTTATCGGTGGCAGTTTCCGCAAATCTATCCATAATGTAATGGAACCGGCTGTAGCGGGAATCCCGGTCTTTTTCGGGCCTATTTATGACAATTCCCGGGAAGCCGAAAGTTTAATCGAAAGAGGCGGCGCCAAATCCTGTCAGAATGCCAGTCAATTATACCGGGAAATTAGTACAGTTATCGAGGATAAAGAAGCCTACCAAAAAATGGCTCACTCAGCCCGGAAAGTGATTGTCGAAAATATGGGCGCTTCAGCACGAACAGTTAAAGAGATCCTTGAATCCTAGAAATATTACATTTTCTAATAATTTATGATTTGTCTTGATGGAATGTCCTGTTTGGAATTAAATTTTGATCAATTTTGATGTCATCCAATGAGGATGGAAACAGAATAATTTTAATATTGGAGTGAATATTGGGTAACGCAATTAAACAGAAATATGATCAGATCCCTGCTTACAAAATAGTAACAGCATCAAACATTATTTCTCTGATCAGAGCTTTGCTAGCAATTCCGATCATCTATTTTCTCAAAGAGGATTTGAGTGGCATTGCTTTTATTTTTATTGTCATCTGTGCGATTTCTGATATGCTGGATGGCTGGCTGGCGCGAATTGGTAACCAGATTACTGTTTTAGGAAAGGTCATCGATCCTATTGCTGATAAAGTCGTTATGAACAGCATTCTACTCTTTCTTGTCCTGGAAGATAGTGTGCCTATGTATTATTTCCTGATTATTTTGATCAGAGATTTTTCAATTTCTATGCTGGGAATGTACGTTCTTAATACGCGAAAAATATCAATTCAGGCTAATCGTTTGGGAAAAGTGTCAATTTTTGTGACCGGTTTCGCCATTTTGACTTTTATTTACACCTCCTATGTTAGCACCACTGTTCAGCAAATTCTTTTCTATTCTTCAATTGGTGTTCTGGTTGTATCCTGGGCTCAATATATGTTTGACTTTATTAAAGTAATTATGACCAGTGATACTCCTGCTAAAGCCAAAGAGAAGAAAGAAGAGAAAGAAAAAGCACCTGAAGCGGAATACAAAGGAAAAGGTCTCAAAGATGGTCTGGCTAAAACTGAAAAAAGTATTGCCACCCGTTTGCCATTAATCAAAAAATTTTTTACAGTTGATGAAGATATTCTAGAAGATGTGGAAGCCTCGCTCATAGCCACAGATATGGGCGTCGATCTCACCGATCACCTGGTTGATAAACTCAAAAATGTCAAAAAACAAAATGCCGAGCAGCTCAAAGACATTCTCAAATCCGAGATCAAGCAATTGATCAAGCATGATGAACACGCTGAAGTTGAAATGGTAGAAAAACCGCACGTGATCATTTTCGTTGGTGTGAATGGAACGGGCAAAACCACGACTATTGGTAAATTGGCTCATAAATACGCCCGGGAAAATAAAAATGTCCTGATTGCGGCTGCAGATACTTATCGGGCGGCAGCTTACGAGCAATTAAAGATCTGGTCTGAGCGTTCTGATGTTGATTTTATGGGAAATCCGGAAGGCAAAGACCCGGCTGCTGTTGCTTTTGATGCTGTTAAGTCGGCTGTTTCCAAAAATAAGGATATTTTGCTTATTGACACAGCCGGACGCTTGCATACAAAATCCAATCTAATGAAAGAATTGCAAAAAATTGAGAGAGTTGCTGGAAAAGCCATGCCGGGAGCACCTCACGATGTCTGGCTTGTTCTGGATGGAACTACCGGGCAGAATGGAATTCGACAGGCGGAGAAATTTTCAGAAGCTGTAAATGTGACCGGATTAATTGTGACTAAATTGGATGGAACTGCAAAAGGCGGGGCTGTTCTGGCCATTCATAACAAGATGGACCTACCAATTAAATATCTGGGAATTGGCGAACAGCTCCCTGATATTGTAGAGTTTGATCCTGATGAATATGTAGAGGCGCTATTAGCATAAATGGAAGATAAATTAAAATATAAAACATTTTTTATAACTACTTTAGGTTGTTCAAAAAATACGGTTGATTCTGAAATTTTAAGGGGAAAACTTCAGCAGGCTGGAATGGAATGGACTCAGCCTGATGATTGTGAAGTTTTGATCATCAATACTTGCGGGTTTATCCTGGATGCCAAGGAGGAATCCATAGATGCAATTATGGATGCTGTCAATCTGAAAAATGAAGGCAAGATTAATAAATTAATTGTAATGGGTTGCCTGGTTGAGCGCTATCATGATGAGCTCCAGGATCAGATCACAGAGGTTGATAGTTTTCATGGAGTTGAACCTTTTGAACAGATCATGGCGGAATTGGCTTATGATAATGAAGGCGCCCGGGAACTTCTCACTCCTTCTCATTATGCCTATTTGAAAATCGCTGAAGGCTGTGATAATACCTGCTCATTTTGTTCTATTCCCGGAATTAGAGGCAAGCAGCACAGTAAAAGCATTCCTGATCTACTTGATGAGGCTCGTTATTTAAGCAGTCTGGATGTTAAAGAATTGATTATTATTGCCCAGGACACGACCCGCTATGGCGCTGATATCTATGGCGAACGAAAATTGGCAGAATTGCTCGAACAGCTTTTGAATCTGAAACTGTTCCCGCGAGTCAGGTTAATGTACACAAATCCTGATTTTTGGGATCCTAAAATAAATGAATTATTTAGTAAATATGATGAATTTTGTCCTTATGTTGATCTGCCGGTGCAACATGCTTCGGACAGAATTTTAGACTTGATGAACCGTCGCTTCGGGCAGGAAAAAATTCGGACTATAGTAGAAAAATTGCGTTCTGATGTTCCCAATATTGCCCTGCGGACGACAGTCATGGTTGGGTTTCCAGGGGAAACTGAGAATGAATTCTACCAACTTTTGGATTTTATTGAGGAAATGGAGTTCGAAAGGCTGGGCGCTTTCACCTATTCAGAGGAAGAAGACACCGAGGCAGCCCGTTTTGATGATAGCATTTCCAAACAAGAAAAAGACCGTCGTCTAGAAATGATCATGAGCAGTCAGTATGAAATAACCTCCCAATTTGCCCGCAATCAGGTTGGAAAAGTGCTCGATGTGATCATTGACCGAAGAGAAAGTGATATGGTCATTGGCCGTACAATTTGGGATGCACCGGAAGTTGATTGTAATGTGCTCATCGATGACAAAGATGTTGAGCCAGGAAATATTTATCCAGTCAAAATAACCGATAGTCGTGATTTTGACTTAATTGGAAAAATATACAAGGAGGAGCAATCATGAAAGCTTTGATCACTGCCGGAGGAAAAGGCACCCGCCTGAGACCAATTACTCATACTCAAAACAAACATCTGATTCCTGTGGCCAATAAAAAAATTCTGGACTATGCTCTTGAATATGTAAAAGAAGCCGGAATTACAGAAGTGGGTATCATAACCAATAAAGGCGATACTGAAGTTCAGGATGTTTATGGCGATGGCAGTGATTTTGGATTGAATTTGACCTATATACCGCAGGATTCACCCCGGGGTCTGGCTGATTGTGTACGAATTGCTCAACCTTTTATCGGTGATGAACCCTTTGTTTTTTATCTGGGAGATAATATAATTGTGGGCGGTATCAAAAGATTTGTCCAGCAATTTCAGGAAAATGGTACTAGCTGTCATCTGGTGCTCTCAAAAGTTCCTGATCCGGAACGGTTCGGTGTTCCCGAAATCAAGAATAATCGGATTGTCAGAGTAGAGGAAAAGCCGGAAAAGGCCAAAAGTGATTTTGCTGTAACGGGAATATATTTGTATGACCACAATATTTTTGAGGCTGTTAATAATATTGAGATGAGCGATAGAGGCGAGCTGGAGATTTCCGATGCCCATCAATATTTGATTGATAAAGGTCTGGAGGTTTCCTACTCCGAGATTACAGGCTGGTGGAAGGATACTGGGAAGCCCCGGGATCTGATTGAAGCCAACCGACTGGTTCTCGATAATGTAGAACGAAAAATTGAAGGCCAGGTCGATGATAATAGTATTATCCAGGGACGGGTTAATATTGCAAAAAGTGCTCAGATCATAAATAGTCAGATTCGAGGCCCTGTCATTATTGGCGAAGGTGTCAAAGTCAAGGATTCCTATATTGGACCCTATACTTCTCTGGACAAAGATACCCATGTAAAAAATTCTGAACTGGAATTCAGCATAATTATGGAAGAGGTCAAAATCTACAATCAGACTTCCCGTCTGGAAAATAGTATTCTGGGTAAAAATGCTGCTGTAGCCAAATCTCTGCGAAAACCGGCTGCTAATAAATTCATTATTGGTGAAAATAGTCGGGTCGCTCTTTTGTAATCAGCTGCCAATTGGGAGAATTTATTTCAAAAAAGATTCGAACAATAAAAATAAAAACACTTGGATGCCGCTTGAATCG